>JALSLX010000022.1 GCA_026988095.1 Thiotrichaceae bacterium | reverse complement strand
AACGAAATAAGGTTGTTTACGATAATTGTAGGTAACTTCGTTTTTCTCTTTTTCTTCTGGTGTAAATGAAACGCCCATATCATAGTTAAAATCGGTGTTTAGCGAAGACAACCATTTAAAACTCCAGCCCATGCGTTTTTTATAAGCGGCAAGTTTTTCATAATCAGCTCGCGATACGGCTAAAAAAGCAATGTCACGATGTGCTAAATGAATATCGATACCGTTGAAGTTATCCGCCCAGAAGGAACAGCTAGGACAGCCTTCATCCCAGTCAGGACCGAGCATGAAGTGATAGATCATTAACTGGTTTTTATCGCCGAATAGGCCTATCAGGTTTTGTTGCCCATTTTTCCCATCAAAAATATAGTCTTTATCGATTTTTACCCAAGGTAGTTTACGCCGTTCTGCGCTTAGCTGATCTCGCAGGTGGGTAAACTTTTTTTCTTTAGCTAACAACTCTTTGCGAGCAATTAGCCATTCTTCTTTGGATACGATCTTATGATTTTTCATAGCTGTTCCTTAATTAAGAATTCAGGGCTTCGGGCTTTTATAAAGGTTTAGTCGCAAGCACTGCTAGTAGTAGAGGACATTGAGCCTCTTAAAGTATCAAGATGTTCATCCCAGCCTTTATCCAGCACCATGAGTAATCCCATTGCAGCTTCACCTGCGGCTTCGCTGATGCCCTCGTGTTTAAGCGATAATCGTGTTCCGCCAGCAATTTCTTCTAGTGTCCATGTGACTGTCGTCGTAGCGCCATTAAATGCACCAAATGTGAATGTGTAAATTAACGTTGAAGGTTTGTCCATTTTGATAACAGTTCCCCAGAGAACGGGTTCAGCAGGGTCGCTTCCTTTTTTTACCAGTTGGTAATCTTCACCTTCTACTAAATCAGCGGTAGAAGGATGAAACCACTGTGCGAGTTTGTCCTTCTCAGTAAGAAATGCCCATACCGTTTCGCGGGGAGCTGCAAAAAAGCAGGCTTTGTTGATGGTTGTGTTAGACATTGTTGTCTCCTTAATTTGATTTTGTAGTATGAGATTCAATTGCGGTTCTTAAGCTATCAAGTCGCTCATCCCAGAATTGGTCGAAATAGTTGAGCCATTCAGTCACAGATTTCATACCCAGCGTATCAAGGCTGTTAATTCGATCACGCCCTTGGCGATGTGCTTTGATGAGATTTCCATTTTCTAAAATGGTGAGATGTTTTTTGACGGCAGCTCGTGTCATATCAAAGTTATCGGTAAGTTCCTGCACGGTCATATCTTGCTTGCTTAAATGCATCAAAATTGAGCGACGGGTTGGATCGGCAAGTGCTTTGAATGAGCTTTGTACGTTTTGATTCATGTTTGCCTTTGTTAAGTGATACCAATTAGTATCTAAATACAATACGATACCAAATAGTATCTTGTCAAGTGGCTTTGTTAAAACACAAAACAGCGAAAAACAGGGGGGGTGGCAAATAAAAAGATGAAATTTTATAGTCTATTTGAGGTATAACACTATTAATAAAAGCTGATATACTGTCCAGCCCATTTTAGAGCCTGAACATTCTTGGGCTGTCAGTAGCGGGCTTGAAGCACGACCACAAGTGCTTCTTCAAATACAAAATTTATAGTAGTTTTTTAGAGAAAATTTATGCAAAAGACCCCTAATACACCGTTTAATACACTGCCTAAAAAACAAGGGCTTTATGATCCAGCTAACGAGCATGACTCATGCGGCGTAGGCTTTGTCGCGCACATTAAAGGCGAGAAAAGTCACAGCATTATTCAACAGGGTTTGACGATATTAAAACGTGTAACGCACCGTGGTGCGGTAGGGGCTGACCCGCTTGCAGGTGACGGTGCAGGTTTGTTAATGCAAATCCCTGATGCATTCTTTCAAGAAGAAACAGACTTTGATTTACCTGCGGCAGGTGATTACGGCGTGGGAATGTGTTTCTTCACGCAAGATGGTTATTACCGTAAACATTTACAAAAGCTACTTGAAGAAATCATTGTAGAAGAAGGTCAGGTTGTTCTTGGTTGGAGAAAAGTCCCTGTTGATAACACGGGCTTGGGTGAAAGCGTTAAGCCAACGGAGCCTTTTACAAAACAAGTATTTATAGGGCGTGGTGAAAATACACCTGATCAAGCTGCCTTTGAGCGCAAGCTATTTGTTATCCATAAAATAATTACCGCGCAAGCGAATAACAATAAAGATGAAATTGCAGGCACTGAAGATTTTTATATTTGTTCAATGTCATCACGCACTATTGTTTATAAAGGTATGTTGTTGGCAGAGCAGGTCGGCGAATATTACCGTGATTTAGAGGATGAGCGCGTGGTGTCGGCATTGGCATTAGTGCATCAGCGTTTTTCTACCAATACTTTCCCAACATGGGATTTGGCGCATCCGTTCCGTATGATTGCGCATAATGGCGAGATCAATACCAATCGCGGCAATGTGAATTGGATGGCTGCACGCCAAAGCTCGATGGAATCTGAAATACTGGGCGATGATTTACAAAAAATCTGGCCAGTAATCCCAGAAGGACAATCAGATACAGCTTGTTTAGATAACGCGCTAGAGCTTATGGTTGCAGGTGGATATTCACTCACCGAAGCGATGACGATTTTGATCCCAGAAGCTTGGTACGGCAACGAGCTGATGGATGAAAAGCGCAAAGCTTATTACGAATACAATGCCGGTATGATGGAGCCATGGGATGGGCCAGCAGCGGTTGCCTTTAGTGATGGTCGTCAAATTGGTGCGATGCTTGACCGTAATGGTCTTCGTCCCGCGCGTTATTTAGTAACGGATGATGATTTGGTGGTCATGGCATCTGAAATGGGTGTGTTGGATATTCCACAAGAAAAAATCGTTAAAAAATGGCGTTTAGAGCCAGGTAAAATGTTCTTACTCGACATGGAGCAGGGTCGTATTATTAGCGATGAAGAGCTAAAGTCAGATTTATCTGATGCGCATCCTTACAGCGATTGGTTGACTGAAAATCAGATTAAAGTCTGTGAGGTTTTTGGTGACACCAATGTCGTTCCGCATCTTGAAGCGGGCGAGTTATTAAAGAATCAACAAGCTTTCGGTTACACGCAAGAATACATTAAATTCTTGTTAGCGCCGATGGTAAAAACGGGTATGGAAGGTACGGGCTCAATGGGGACAGATAGTCCTGTTGCAGTGTTATCACATCGTGCTCGTCATATATCAAATTATTTTAAACAAAACTTTGCGCAGGTGACAAACCCACCGATTGATCCGATTCGTGAAGAGTTGGTTATGTCATTGGTGACGATGATTGGTCCGCGTCCTAACTTGTTAGGACATGAAAATAAAGGTAATCACGTACGCCTTGAAATAAAGCAGCCAATATTAACCAATGAACAGCTATACAATATTCGCCATATTGATAATCACGCAGGTGAAGCATTCAAAACAAAAACATTGGATATAACCTACGACGCATCATTGCGCAGTACCGGTATGAAAGGTGCGATTGAAGCGTTGCGCATCGCCGCTAAAGAAGCGGTTGAAGGGCATTATAATATTCTGATTTTATCTGATCGTAATGTATCGGATGAAAGATTGGCGATTCCTGCTTTACTGGCTACCTCTGCGGTACACCATTATCTTATCAAGCATGGTTTACGTATTGATACGGGACTGGTTGTTGAGACAGGTTCTGCACTAGAGATTCATCATTTTGCCACACTAGCTGGATATGGCGCAGAGGCAATAAACCCTTGGTTAGCCTTAGAAACTGTCGATAACGAGCTGAATCATTTTAATGCCGAGACGGGTGTAGAAATGAGTGTTGAAACCGCTCACGAAAACTACATCAAAGCCATCGGTAAAGGCTTGAAAAAAGTCATGTCGAAGATGGGTATTTGTACCTATCAATCATATTGTGGCGCGCAGATTTTTGACGCGGTTGGTTTATCGTCTGAGTTTATTCAAGAATATTTCACAGGCACTTCAACAAAGATTGAAGGTATCGGTTTAGCACAAATTGCACGCGAAGCACGTCGCTGTCACACACGTGGTTTTGGCGATAAGCAAATTTATGCCAAGCACTTAGACGTAGGTGGTGATTATGCATACCGTTCACGTGGTGAAAAACATATTTGGAATCCGATAACGATTTCAACGTTACAACACGCAGTACGTGGCAATGATGCCAAGAGCTTTGCTGAGTTCTCAAAAGCGATCAATGAGCAAACTCAAGGTTTACTTACATTGCGTGGTTTGATGGATTTTGACTATGCGCAAACACCATTACCATTAGATGAAGTTGAGTCAGCTAAAGATATTGTAAAACGCTTTGCAACAGGCGCGATGTCGTTTGGTAGCATTTCGTATGAGGCACATTCAACTTTAGCGGTTGCGATGAATGCAATCGGCGCAAAATCAAATACGGGTGAAGGTGGAGAAGAGGCGACGCGTTTTAATCCTCTACCAGATGGCACAATGAATCCTGAGCGTTCTGCGATTAAGCAGGTAGCATCGGGTCGTTTTGGTGTGACAACAGAATACTTGGTCAATGCCGATGATATTCAAATAAAAATGGCGCAGGGTGCAAAACCCGGCGAAGGTGGGCAATTACCGGGTCATAAGGTTAATGAGCAGATTGGTCGTGTACGTCA
>JALSLX010000021.1 GCA_026988095.1 Thiotrichaceae bacterium | reverse complement strand
GTGAAAAGTAGGCTTCCATACTATGTGATAAGGCATCCATGCCAACCCAAGCAGTTATATTTCGGGGCAGACCTGTTGTGAGTTCGGGATCACAAATGACTTTTGCAGGGAGCATATTGGCGTGGAAGATAATTTTTTTAGTATGGGTATTTTCATCGGTAATCACAGAAGCGCGCCCTACTTCAGAACCTGTGCCTGATGTGGTTGGTACAGCAACAACAGGTGCCATACCTTCTACATTCACGCGGGTACACCAATCATCAACATCTTCAAAATCCCATAGCGGGCGATCTTGCCCAACCATTAATGCCACTGCTTTTGCCACATCTAAAGCACTACCACCACCAAAAGCGATTATGCCATCGTGATTTCCTGCTTTATAAGCAGTTACGCCATCATCTACATTTTTGCCAACAGGGTTGGCTTGAATATCGCTGAATACACTGCAAAACATGCCAGCACTTTTACAAAGTTCAACGGTTTCAGAAACCATAGGAAGCGCAGCTATTCCCTGATCAGTTATTAACAGGGGTCTGCTCATACCTAATTCATGACAAGCATCGGTTATTTCGCTGATTCTTCCGCAACCGAAGCGGATGGCGGTTGGGTAGTTCCAGTTGCCTGTGAGGTTTTCTATGTTCATTTGAATTCTCTTATAATGATTTGTGATCTCATGTAGGTTGGCGCTGAACTTGTGAAGCCCAACAAACAATGTCATGTTGGGCTTCGTTCCTCAGCGCCAACCTACGATGATTTATATAGTGCTGCGAAGATGAAAGGACTTTAGACGTGTGAGTGATTCATAACCCATTGTAGATAAAGTACAACCCCGTCCAGAATTTTTAACCCCAACCCAAGCAAGTTCAGGGTCAAGATAATCACAACGGTTCATAAAGCACGTACCAGTCTCTAAATCATCAGCAATTGCTAAAGCTTTATCTTTATCCTTTGTCCAAATAGATGCGGTCAAACCATATTCGCTATCGTTCATTAACTGAAGAGCTTCTTCATCACTTTCTACGGCTTGAATACCAACTACGGGTCCAAAACTTTCTTGCGTCATAATTCGCATGGAGTGATTAACGTTGATTAAAACTTGGGGCGCGAGGTAGGGCGAGTCGCCAACATCCATAGGAAACTTGCTGGTATCAATCAGCGCGGTTGCGCCATCATCTATCGCATCACTAATTTGTTCGCGTACAAAAAAAGCGGCGCTGCTTTTTACCATTGGACCAAGCGTGGTTTTTTCATCCATCGGGTCGCCCAACACATAGCCTTCTACCAATTTTTTGAAGCCCGCAACAAACGGTTCAAACACATCTTTGTGAACATAAATGCGTTCAACGCCACAGCAAGATTGCCCTGAGTTAAAATAAACACCATCAACTAAATTTTCAACACTAAAAGGGATATCCGCATCAGCGCGCACGTAGGCGGGGTCTTTTCCGCCAAGTTCTAACCCTACGCCTTTAAACAAGCCAGAGGCAGAAGCTTCAATCGCTTCACCACCTGCGACAGAACCTGTAAAGGCAATGTAGTTTATATCTGGATTTTTAATCATGCCGGCTACGGTTTCATGGGTTGCGTGTAATATTTGAAAAACGCCTTCAGGCAAACCTGCTTCTGCAAAGGCATCGGCTAGACGTTCTGCACATAAGGGTGTTTGTGCGGAGTGTTTTAAGATAACCGTATTGCCTGCCATAAGCGCGGGGATGATTGAATTTACCGCAGTGAGGTAGGGATAATTCCATGGTGCAACGGTGAAAACCACGCCCAATGATTCACGGCGGATAAAGCGTTCAAAACCTTCTTTTACATCGAGGGGAGTATCAGCTAACTTATTTTTTGCTACCGAAATCATAGTGCGTGCGCGCTCTTCAAAGCCTGCAACTTCACCAGAGGAATAGCGAATAGGGCGACCCATTTGGCGAGTGATTTCTTCGCCGATTGCCGCTTTATTTTTAATAAAAGCATCAACTGCCTTGTTGCAATAAGCTTCCCGTTTATCTACTGATAGTTTGCGCCAGATTTTGTGTGCTTCGGTAGCTTTAGCGATGATTTGTGTTGCATCCTCGGGGGATGCGTAAGTTCTTTCGACGTAGATACTGTCGTCGATGGGTGATTTAGTTTGTTGCACTTTTTTCATTGATTGATCTCGTTAAGAATTATTACATTGTATATTTTTTAGTAGCTCTCTCCCAATGGCTTCGTCATTGCGGTGTAGACCGCAATCCATGCTTGAGATTTGCACCATAATAAAAATAGATGCTGGTTTTTACTGACGTTGCCTTCTCCCTAGTAGCCGGTGTCCTGAGTTTGTAGAAGGGCAGAGAGTTGGAGAGGGGGAAGAAAATAAAGAGTCTACTTAAACTTTCTACTCCCTCCCTAGCCCTCCCCCTGCAAGGGAGAGGGGATAGATTATATGATCTCAAAATATCGCTTCAACTCCCAATCAGATACATGTTTCCTATATTCCCGTTCTTCCCATTCCCGCGTAGCAGCAAAGTGAGTCACGAAGTCGCTACCAAACATCTCATGAGTAGCTTTAGATTCTTTAAAACGACGGGCAGCATCCCATAGTGTACAAGGCAGGCGAAGCTTTTTAGGGAAGTCGATATCATAGGCATTGCCTGTTACCATTTCTTCGGGTTCTAACTTATTTTCAATACCGTATAAACCCGAGGCAAGCGCGGCAGCCATGACTAAATAAGGGTTACCATCTGCTGCACCGATACGATATTCCACTCGTTGTGATTTTGGGCTACCACCAATCACGCGTAATGCACAGGTGCGGTTTTCAAAGCCCCAGCTGGCATCAGTTGGCGCCCAAGAGCCAGGAACCATGCGAGAATAAGAGTTAATCGTTGGTGAAACCATTGCCAAAACTTCAGGCATCAGCTTTTGTTGTCCTGCCAAAAAGTGGCGCATGGTGTCAGACATATTATGCTCATTGGCATCATCATAAAAAGCTGAAGAACCATCTTTGTTTTGTAGCGATAGGTGTAAATGTCCACTTTGTCCCGGCCAATCAGGTGACCATTTCGCCATAAATGTCGCCATATAACCCATGCGTTGCATCGCTATTTTAATAAAGGTTTTGAATAGCGCTGCTTTATCTGCGGCAGAGCCAGCCTCGTCAACAGTGATCGCACCTTCAATTACACCAGGTCCAGACTCTTCATGTAGCCCTTCAATAGGGAAGTCCATCTCTTCAGAAACTTTGATAATTTCTTGGTAAACCTCGGCTTCAACCGTATTGCGAATGATGGAATAGCCAAATGCTTCAGGGGCGAGTGGCTCAAGCCCTATATAATTTTTTTCACGAATAGATTCAGGAGATTCTTTGAACACAAAAAACTCATATTCTAAAGAACCAAAGGCTTTAAATCCCATAGTATCGGCTTTAGTTAAGATACGTTGTAAAAGCTGGCGGGGGCAAAGTACATCGGCAGGGGCGGTGAATTCGCACAAGAAGAATAGCCCATTTTCTTCAAAAGGTAACTCACGGCAACTCTCAGGAATGATACGAGCAGGCGCATCAGGGTAGCCCGTGTGCCAACCCGTATAGGTGGTATTGTCGTAGACTTCATCGTTAGAATCCCAACCCAGTACCACATCACAAAAGGCAAAACCATGCTCTAAGGATGAAAAAAACTTTTCCCTGCTCATATATTTTCCACGCATAATGCCGTCAATGTCGATTAGACCGACTTTGATATGCGAAAGCTTACGTTTTTCGACGATTTTCTTGGCATCTTCGATGGTTTTTACAGATCTTGGCTTCATAAGAGTGTTTCCAGTTGCTTACACACTGTTTATAGACCAAAAATTAAAGAAAATGCGGTAAATAGTATGGAAAAAAGCCTTATATTTATAGCCACCCCCCCTGTTTTTCGATGATTTGTGTTTTTTAGAAATAATTATTCTTATAAAACACCGAAAAACAGGGGGGGGGGGCTAGTAAAAAAGGATATTTTTAGGTTAAAAATAAATAATAAAAGGCTGTTAAGTTTGTATAAATCTTTCACACGTTAGTATCAGAGGTAGCTAGAGTCAGGATTGGCTTCGTAAGGGGATAAGCTGGGTGGAATCTAACTAGGTTTCATATACAGATAATAAAAATAATATAAAAAATGGACTGATAACAATGAATCTTTATATAAAAACAAAACAATTTTCTTTTGTACTAATACTACTAGCCTCACTATTTAGCTTACAGGCATCGGCACTACAGATGAATCCATTATCGGTTGTTTTAAAGCCTTCAGGTGGTGGTGCAAAGCAATCATTTAAAGTAACGAACGAAAGTAATCAGCCAATCGCTGTACAATTTAGTATTACTACCCGTCAACAGTTAAATAACAAAGAGATTAGGCATCCTGCGGATAAAGACTTTATGATATATCCTCCACAGGCAATTATTCCTGCACGCTCAACTCAAAAAGTTAGAGTTGAGTGGTTAGGTGCTGGTAATCTTTCAAGGGAACAAGCATATAGATTAATTGCTGAGCAAGTTTATGTATCATTGGATGATAAAGAGGATACAGGCGTAAAAATGCTGATGACATTAGTTGGTGCACTTTACGTACAACCTAGCAACACCAGGAGTAACCTTCAAGTTAAGACAGTTCAAGATCATGGTAATAAGTTAGCAATTACAGTTTCTAATTCGGGCAGCCGTCATCAGCTAATGCGCTATGCGACACTTACATTAAGAAGTGGTGGCAAAGTTATTTCACTTAAAGGTAAACAACAACTAGCAGGTCTTGAAGGAAATAATGTGCTTGCTGGTGCAACTAAGCGATTCTTTATTCCCAAGCCAAAAGGATTTGTAAATGGGCGCTGGACAGCGACAATAAAGTACCCACGATAATAGTTAAGTAAAAGATGATTCATTTGAGTTGTCATGAAACACTTATCACCTAGCCAAGCTTCTACAAAAATAAAAGGAGCACGCAAAAAGACAAGTACCTTAGCAACTTGTCTTTTTGCACTTGCGGGCGTTTCGTCACCAATGGCAACTTATGCAGATAGTAAGCTTGATGCTGAGATGGCGATTGCTTATCAAAGTATTTTTGGTAAGCCATTTGTAAAGAATCAACAGCAACCCAAGACACTACAAAAAATACACAAACCACAAAACCACAGCAGAGTAAAAAAACAAGTAAACAGTGTTGATCAGGATGATGTGGATCTTGAAATGGCTTATAGGCTGCTATTCCCTGAGGAAAGTAAAAAGCTCATTACTAAGCCTAGTGTCACTCCTCTTATTACAACTCACCCAGTCATAAAACAAAGAAAAGCAGTAGTGACTAAAAAGAAGGCAACATCCACGGTACCTTCTAAACCAATTAAAAATATCATCACTACAAAGTCAACGGTTGTACTAGCTCCTTCAGCTAAAAATGCAGAAGAGAAAGTTGTAGAAGCACTATCAGCAGACGTAGCAATATCAGAAGAACCCCCAGAAGAAACAGTCTCACAAAATAAAATTAGAAATTTAGATGCACTTTTTGCTAAAGCTTTTGGTAAAAAAGCAGTCACAGCAGGGCCGAGTAAAGTTTCAGTTGATCTAAGAATAAACAAAACAGTGCTAGGCGATGTAACAGTATTTGCAAGTAAACAAGGGCTTATCGATCGCGTTGATACTGCGGAGTTTTTAGTATTATTAAAAGGTGTTGTAAAAGAGGATGTTTATAATAAAATTGAAGAAAAGCACGCAGCAATAAAGAAAGTACTTTTTGCAAGTTTAGTAAAATTTGGCGTTAATGCTTCATACAACGGAACAGATTTAAGCTTAGATTTAACAATAGACTCCAAATTGCGTAAACCTTTAGTCTTATCAATGCAAAGAGAAAGAAAGGCATCCGTTCGTGATGAAAATAAAATTCTAGCAAAACAGATAAGTGGTTATTTGAATATGTATTCAAATATTGGGTTTAACTCTAGTAGCAGTAAACCAAACTTAAACATGAAATTTGAAGGTAGCTTTAGCGTAGGAAAAGCTGTTTTTGAAAGTACATTGAATATTAGAAATGGTCTATTTTCAAGCGATAGAAAAAGAATAACTTACGATAAACCAGAAAAGCTACAACGCTTTATGCTTGGAGACTTATCAACTGGTAGCAGGAACTTTCAAGAAAACTTGAGGTTAACGGGTTTTAGGGTAAGTAAAGAATTTTACATGAATCCAGATCTTCAAATTAGACCTAAAGCAAATGAGTCTTTTGTTTTAGAAACTGATTCTGAGGTCGAAGTACTCATAAATAATCAATTAAGACAGCGCTTCCATCTGCGAGCAGGAATCTATTCTTTACAAGATATTGGTTTGTACGATGGTGCAAATAATATCCGTATAAGAATCAAAGATGAATTTGGTAAAATTACGGAAAAAACCAGTCAGCAATTCTATGATTCTAAGCTACTGAAAAAGGGTCTATCAGTTTATGCATTCAGTGTTGGTTACTTAAGCAACAAGCAAGCTGGAGCAGATAACAACCTAATTAAGGATCCGGTGGTTAGTGGTTATTACCAAAAAGGATTCACAAAAGATTTAACAGTAGGTGGTGATTTACAGCTAACCCCAAATAGTTACTTATTGGGATCTGAACTTATAACATCCATCCCCTTAGGAAGAATAAAAGGAGGCTTTGCCATAAGTGGCGGCAAAAGTAAGGGTACTGGCGGTGCAACTCAGTTTGAGTTTAAACCTAATAAACGATTACAAAACTATACTTCCAACCGATTTATTAAAGACTGGTCAGTCAATGGGGAGTTAAGAAGTAAGGAGTTTTCATTACTAAACAGTTCAGACTCTATTGATGTTGCAACGGGAAAAAGGAAAAAACGATTAAAGGCACGGATACAAACTAATTTTGGTTTGAATATGGGTGAAGATTGGCGCGGAAGTATGAATCTTGCACTAACGGATTATTATGATGCTGATAAAAGCACCTCGATAAACTTAATTGCATCAAGACGTTTTAGAAAAGGTATAAATCTGAGTTTGGGGGCACATTATGATAGTGAAGACGACTTTTCTGTTAATTTACAACTCTCTATTCCGTTAACAAATAATAATAATAATAAGAAAAAAACGTATTTTGATGTTTTGGCCAATTCTAAAAATAACACGATAGAATCTAAGTTGAGCCTAAGGCCTCAGAGTGATGTAGGTATAAATAGTCTAGCTGGCTCACTCGAGTATGTGCAAAATGATAAAGCTATTCAGCAGAATTTGGATGTTCAATATAGAGGTACAAGTTTTGAAACAACAATGAAAGCACAAAATAGTTTTTCTAAAACGAATAAGCAAAGTGCACAAAAGATAAATATTGGATTTAATAGTAGTTTAGCGTGTGTTGGTAGGCAGTGCTCTACATCTCAGCCTATTAATGATAGCTTTGCATTAATATCAGGGCCATCCAATCAGACAAGACCAATTGCGATTAATAATGGAAATGGCCGTTTTATTTATTCGGATACAAACAATACTGATTTGCCAGATAATTATACAGCCCTCATAAAGGGGAAAAATAAAAAAGCAGTGATGACATTGGAGTCTTATCTTTATCAAAGTATAAATATTGACGAAAGCACTTTGCCAAATGGCTATGATACTGACAAGACAGAATTTGAAGTTTTTCCAAGATATCATCAAGGTTTTTTGATAAAAGCGGGGGGTGAGCCTTCAACGATTCTAAATGGAATTTTAGTTAGCGAGGAAAATGTACCATTAGGATTTAAAGGAGGACAGTGGGTTCCCGAAAATACGCAAGGTAAAGCGATAGCTTTTTTCTCAAATAAAGCGGGTCGATTTCGTATAACGTCGATTCCATCGGGTAAGTATAAGTTAGAGCTTTTTGATTACCCTAATATGCAAACAATTGATGTGAATGTGCCTGATTTAAAGGGTGAAGTTCATGATTTAGGTATATTGAAAATTATAGAGTAGTCGCTATAACTATTGTGTAGTAACAGTAATATTAACAATATCTTGGTAAATTCCAGGCTCTATCCAAGCTGTAGGAAAAAGGTTACCCCATACAATTTGTGTAGGAGAAAATTCCATCGTGCTTGGTAATGTCGTACAGGGCGTTGTTAAAGTTGGGTTGCTTGTATCGCTAAAATTTAGGGACTGATAAATGACTTTGTATTTAGTCAGGCTGTTACCACTGACGGTATGTAATAATCTAAAGTTATTTTGCGTTGAAAAATTAATATCACAATTACCACCGATATTAGACTCTAAACCTAGAGTTCCTAAATCAACTACATTGGGGAAAATCCAATTAGCTATATCATTATTGCTATAGAATCGCGAACTCCCAGGAGCAGTACCTGTGAAATTCACATATGGTGTATAGGTTGTGCTCATATTAATGACGGTTGTATCCGTTGCAGCAAAGTTTGATGCAATAGGGATAAGCAACACACAAGATGTCATTAAAGCTTTTAGTTTAGTCATTATTTTTATTTTGTAATTTAAATAGTGGGCTTTGCATCTGCATTATTGTTTGCTATAGCTGAATAGAAACTGAACACATAATGAACGGTAGTTTTGCTGAAAAGTTTGTTACTTTGGTACGTACGCAAGATAAAAAAGGGTAAAGGGCTTTAACCGATAACTGGTAGCGCTTGTGGTTGAATATTCAGGAAGCGTTCAGTTAAATAAAAGTACTATGCTTACATAAGGTCAACAATATAAAAATTATCACGTTACCCTTTTAAATAAACCCTTTAAATAAAAATAGGAAATATAAATGAAATTCACAAAGAATATTATTGCGTCTGCGGTACTTTTAGCAACTAGTTCACTAGCAATTGCTGCAACAGATACTACGACTGTAGAGATTAACGTAACGAAAGATGCCTATGTTAACTTTGTAGGTACACTTTCAACTAGTCCAACAGTTACATTAGATGTAAATACTTTAGCTGGTACTCAAGCATTAGGAACTCTTGGTATTGAGTCTAATACAGTTGGTACATGTACAGTGTCTTTTGCATCTGCTAATAACTATAAATTAGTTCATACCGTTAATAATGCTCTTGATTTAGGCGATTACACGATTACTTATGCTGGCGTTTCTAACTCTGCAGCATCTTCTGGTAATGATTATGTAGCAGCAACGTGTAATGAAGCAGCTTCTAATTTAACAATTACTTCACCTGCGTTGCCAGCAGTGGTTATTGCCGGCACATATAACGATACTGTAACAATGGTTGTTACTACTCAGTAGTAGTGAGTAGTTTAGAAAAAAGTCGCTATTTATAGCGGCTTTTTTTTCAACAAATTTAGTTAGTTTTTTTAAGGGGGTCGCTTTTAGGAGGTGGCATTTGTAAAAAATATCCATTCTCAGTCATTATTCGCAGAACTTCATCTGCTTCGGCTCTCACTAGCTTACGCTTTTTGCTCAAATCAAACTCAAACGTAAAATCCATATCACCTAATAAACTCAAAAGCGATTTAGGGACTTTAGAAAAATTATCTTTTTCATCTAAATAAAGGTACATACCTTTTTGTTTATTACTGCGATAGATATAGCAATTCATAGTATTAACTTATCGTGCCTTCTTAACCATTAGACTAATTTGTTTGATATTAGCAATAGGTAACTCACTTCCATTAATAATGATGCTAGTAATATTTACACTTTCTACTTGCCCTTCAAGTAAGGTATTTTTAGTCGTTATAATTTTAACTACTCTATCTTTTAGTCCTTGTATATTATCGACAGGAATTACCTCAAAGCTCATATGATAAAGTGCTGTTTTAGGTAGAGATTGGTATTTACGGTCATTTAGGGGTTGTTGAATATTTGATTGAAAAGAACCTTGAGTTTGAGGCTTAGGAAAAATATCTGTAGTGCCTGAAGGACTAACAATGGCTGTCTGTGATACTTGGTTGCCTCCTTTAAGTAAAGATATATATTTATTATATCCAGTATTTGCTCCTAAAAACCAGCTAGCAACTACAATAATAAGCCCAATAGCACTAGTGATAACCTTGCGGCTAGCATTACGCCAAAGCGCAGGAATTGTGACAATGTTGAGCACCGGAAGCATGGAAATAAGCCCTGTGACAAAGTGGTGTTTGAAGCCAGCAAAGACAAAGCCAAGATAGCCACTTAACAATAATAGGACACCGAATCCAGCAATAATGGTAAAAGCTAATTCCATAATAATTAGAATAAAAGATAAAATCTTATTTTACATGAATGATCATACAACGCTACCGCTTATCTGATCCACGTATGCTTTTTGTTTCGTTTTGGTAAAGTAAGCCATCCTTAACGTAGAAAAATATAATGAACTTAGCAGTCGTATATAGTAGAACGAATGATGGAATTAATGCTCCACAAGTAACAATAGAAGTACACTTGGGTAATGGTTTACCTGGGTTTTCTATTGTAGGGCTACCAGAGTTAGCGGTTAAAGAAAGTAAGGATCGTGTTCGTGCAGCACTTTTAAATTCAAATTTTGAATTTCCAGCAAAACGAATAACGGTAAATCTCGCTCCTGCAGATATTCCTAAAGATGGAGGGAGGTTTGATTTACCGATAGCTTTGGGTATTTTAGCTGCATCGGGGCAGCTTTCAGAGAAGGGATTAGTAGATTATGAGTTTATTGGGGAGTTATCTCTAAGCGGGCAGCTGCGCTCTGTAAAAGGGGTTTTACCGACCGCTTATGCGGCCAGTAAAGTAAAGCGCGGTATATTTGTTCCTTTAGAAAATGCTGATGAAGCAAGTTTGATAAAAGATTTGCCAGTTTATGCAGCAAATCATTTACTACAAATATGTTCTCATCTTGGTGGTATAGAGAAACTATTACCTCATATATCGAGCTTAAAAAATGAGAATATAAAGTCGAGTGTAGATTTATGTGATGTGAAAGGTCAATATCAAGCTAGAAGAGCTTTAGAAGTAGCAGCGGCTGGTGGGCATAATTTACTCATGGTTGGTCCACCAGGTACTGGTAAAACGATGCTTGCAACAAGACTTGCTACAATTTTGCCACCAATGGCTGAAGATGAGGCCTTAGAATCAGCAATGATTGCTTCTATTAGTGATCAAGGTTTTAATACTAAAAAATGGGGTTTGAGGCCAGTGCGTGAACCTCATCATACAAGCTCGGGAGTTGCATTAGTTGGTGGAGGAGCAAAGGTTAGACCAGGAGAAATATCACTGTCTCATAATGGTGTTTTATTTTTAGATGAGTTAACAGAGTTTGATAGAAGGGTGTTAGATGTTCTTCGAGAGCCTTTAGAAACGGGTAAAATAACGATATCAAGGGCGGCGAGACAAGCAACATATCCAGCTCAGTTCCAGCTAGTTGCGGCAATGAATTTTTGTCCTCAAGGAATTGATTGTGACCCATCTCAAAATAATTGTAAATGTTCACTTGAGCAGCAACGTCGTTACAGGTCAAAGATTTCAGCACCATTTTTAGATCGAATAGATTTACAAATAGAAGTACCTCGATTATCAAGAGAAGACTTACATAAGCCAGCAACAGGAGAAAGTAGTGAACAAGTGCGTGAGCGTGTAGTTAAGGCAAGAGAAAGGCAGATACAACGTCAGGAAAAAGCAAATATTGCACTAAGCAATCAAGAAATTGAACTTTACTGCAAACTTAATAAACAAAATGAAACTCTATTAGAGCAAGTGATGGATAAGTTTAAGTTATCAGCACGTGGATATCATAGAATATTAAAGGTAGCACGAACCATTGCTGATTTAGCGGGTAGTGAAAATATACAGACACAACATTTGAGTGAGGCAGTATCATATCGATCGATGGATCGCTTTAGTCGCTGAGTGGCTAGGTTTATAAATGATGTTTATTTCAATACAGTATATAAAACTAATTAACTAGCTTTTTATTATTTTCTAATTTTTCTGATAAAGCGGCAAGCTCACTAAAAGGTATAGGTTGAGCTTCTTCAAAAATATCATCAGTAGTATTTAGGCTATTTTCTACGCCATAGATCAAAGTGTCATTTTGTATCTTTTTAGGTATTGGATTCGAATTATTTTCTGTTACGCCCTCTGCTAGTGCTTCAAATAATTCGAATGTCATTTCTTCAGGGGCGGATTTAGCACCATTAATAATATTATCGCTAACATCGAGCATTTCAACTACATTCTTTTCTTTATATTCTTCAATATAAACATCGCAAGTTTTATCAAGTTCATCCCAGCTGGAATTATCACTATGAACTGATGTTTTTATATCTAAACTACCTGTAAGTTCATCAGCTAAATCTTCACATTCCTGTAACAATTCGTTACTAAACTCGGGCTTGTTTTCTTCATGTATATCAGTAGGTGGATCAATGAGAGTATCCTGGAAATTTATTTGTTTTTCCTTTAGGAGAGTCTTTGCTTCCTCTTCTCCAAAAGGAGGGTAATATTTTGGATAATCATATGAAATACTGGTGTAAGCATATATTTCTCTTCTATATCGAACCAGAAGAAGGCCAAATAGAAGCGCCAAAATTGTAGCAAAAAGCTCTTTTCCAGACATATATTGGCTGTATTCTAAAAGTTTGCTTTTAATGTTTTGAGATATCTTTTGGTTAAGTTCTGTAGGCATAGCGTAACCACTTTTGGTCGCTTCAATATCACTCTTTATTAACTCTGGGGGAAGTAGCGCCTTTGTAGTACTCATAATATTGGATGAATCGACAGAAAAAGGTGAGTAGTCGATTTTAGAGTTTTCTACTATTCCTCCCTCGGGAACTGCCTCTTGAGGCTTATTCTCGCTATTAGTTGATATCGAAGTGCTATTTAATTCTTCTAACGTTGTTGCTAGTTCTGATAGGTTATTACTTTGTTGCTTTAGAAGTGGCTCCTCTTCAGAAAGTGATTGTTCTAAATCAGATAAGCTAGTATGTGCTTTATTTAAATCTCTTTTTAGTTCTCGAATTCTTTTTTCTAGTTTATTTATTACGGCGCTATTGTCTAAGGATTTAGGAGTTTCATTAATTGAACTATCTTTCGTTTCAATAGGATCAAGCGGTTGATTTTCAATAAATTTATCGGTAGAGCAAGAGTTCCCGCTACATTGCTCTGCAGGATGAATAAGTTCCTCAATTTCAGATATTGCAGGCAAGCGAATTACTGCTCCTTCGGTTAGTGTTGTTATATTATTCTTTTCAAAAGCATCAGGGTTTGCAATATAAATAGCTTGCATCATTTTAGAGTAAGGAACGTCTTTATGCCCAATCTGTTTAGTGATCTTAGCTAAGGTATCACCTTTTTCTATGATAAACCCATCGAGTACAAACTCTTTATTATTTTCTATATTTAAATCAATGAGCTTAGAATTGATGCTTTTATTTGAGTCATCTAAAGTTATTAAATTTGGATCAGTTTTGCTAATACTTTTGTTGCTATATGTTACTTTTTCTAAAGAAGGTATTGTTAGAATTTTGCCAATTTTTAGTAGGTTAATTCTATTATTTGAAAAAGCATGGGGATTAGCAGTATGGATAGCGGCCATCATTTTTGTAAAAGAAACCCCATTATGTCCAAACTTTTTAGTGATCGTTGAAAGGTTGTCCCCCCGTTTGATTGTGTAAGTCGTATTTTTGTTTTGTGATTTATCAAAATTAGAAGGCTTATTTTTAAGAGCAATCTTTGCCGCAATTTTAAAGTTTGAATTTTTTAATTCATTCTTAGTAGGTATGTGTAATACAGCCCCTGTTTTTAGCCTGTTTATATTATTATTAACAAAGGCATTCGGGTTTCGAGTGTGGATGGCGTTGACCATTTTTTTAAGAGATATATCTGCTGCATTTAATGCTTGAGCAATTTGAGATAAGGTATCTCCAGATTTAACTTTTAAAGTACGGTTAGAGTTAAGGATAGTGCTTGAAGAAGCAACTGAGTTGCTCAACGTAGTACTAATTTGTGGATTTATGGCCTGTGAAAAAGAGTCGCCAGTCTTTTTCTTAGGATCAAGTAGTGTCGTGTAATCTTGATAGATGCTTCCATTTGGACCTTCAATCTCCAATACAAAATTTAAAAAAGGCATTTGTATTGGTTGTGTAGAGGTAATAGAAATAACGGGTTTGTTATTCTCACTAATAATACTGAATTTAAGGCTTTCTAATATAGATAGTTTTTCTGCGCCAATTTTATTAAAAATAGACTCAGGTGCTAATCTTATATTCAGCTTTTTCGAAGTCTCAATATTTGCAAATAAAATAGGAATTATGCCTTTATAAGGCTCATTCAAATAAGAGTTAGACTGTATTTCACCTAGATTCATACCAACAAGATTGCTGGGTAATGCTTTGGCAACACAAATTGCAGGTGTAGCAAATGCTAAACCAACAGCGAGTACTAGAGCTTTTTTATTCACGCGAATACCTTTATATTTCTTTTTATTATTTATTATTCCGACAATGTTTAATGGTAAAGCTAAACAAAATGAAATTTATTAACTTCTTAAATTACAGCAGTACAAGATATTTGGCTATTATTTATGGATGAGTGGTCGTTGTTTTTATCACTATGAATTCAAATATATTTAAAGGCGTGTTTACTAAAATAATACAGCGGGTGCGATAAGGCTTATTTAAAAACGACTTAAATGAGGGTGCGAGTGAATAATAAAGACAAGGAATATGGTAAAGCATAAGTGTATTTGAATTACCCATACCATTAGTCTGATATTAAACGGCTTTTCTTGACAGAAAAGTGGTAAGAAAACTAGAATATACGGTAATTATAAAAATTAATAAATTTGTAGTAGATAAATAACAACATAATCCTAACAAATAACAATAACGAAGGGTCTTTAGATGTCATATCCAATAAAACTAGTTAAAATTATTACCCCGATTGCATTTGCAATTTCATTAGCCGCGTGTGGGGGTGAGGGTACTACCTTTGGTAGTGGTGGTTCCGATGGAGGGCAAGAGCAAGTAGAGAAGGCTTCTTCTATTGAACTGTCGATAAGTAGCCGACAGCTATCTTCTGATGGAACAGATCCTGTAACTATTACCGCCATAGCAAAAAATATAGACAATAATGCAATATCTGGGGCAATAATTACTTTTTCTGTTGATAATGATGCAACGATAATTCCAGACGCAGCAACGGGTTCGGTTCATACGGCTACCTTACAGCCAGGCACTCCAAACAATCGAAAGTTAACAGTTAAAGTTACATCAGATAATATTACTAAATCAATAACGGTTGATGTTGTTGGGACGAGTGTTGTTATTGATGGGCCAAATGCGATAACACTAAATAAAGAAGTTCCTTTTGTACTTAAATTAACGGATGGGGCGGATAAAAAAATTAGTTATGAGGCTGTTACATTAACATCAAGTGCTGGTAATACGATTATTACTGATAGTAATTTTGAAACAGATAAAAATGGTGAAATAGCTTTTAAACTTGTTGGGTTACAAGGAGGAAATGATATTTTAACCGCAGAGGTGCTAGGTGCTTCTGTTAGTAAATCCATTTCAATTTCAAATGATGAGTTTGAATTATCAAATAATTCAATGGAAATGGGTATAAATACTTCTCAGTTGCTTAAGTTCTTTTGGAAAAAATCTGGAGTTCCTCAAGCGAATAAACTTATCTATATAAGTGCAACAAGAGGTAGTTTAACAAATAATAGCGTCACTACAAATAGTGCTGGTGAAGCGACTATTGAAATATCATCGGGTACAGCAGGGAAAACGGTTATAAGTGCTACGACAGTAGATGGATTATCAACATCATTAACTCGAGAGTTTATTGCTACTACGCCAGCATATTTAAATACCCAAGCTGACCCAACATTAATAACACCCAATAAATCTAGTACGATTATTTCAAGAATTCGTGATATTAACGACAATCCAGTTAAAAACAAAGTAATAAGCTTTAGACTTGATGATACGGTCAATGGTGTATTGAGTGGATCTACCGCTGTTACTGATTCATTGGGTAGAGCTTCTGTTTCATATACAGCAGGTGATTCAACTAGTGCAAAAGATGGCGTTAAAATTACTACCTTCATACAAGGTTACGAAGGAATTGTAGCTGAAGATGCTATCTTCTTAACAGTTGGTAGTAATGCTTTACGTATTGTATTGGGTGAAGATAATTTAATTGCTTCTTCTGATGTTTTTTATATCAAAAAGTTTGGTGTAATTGTAACGGATAGTGCAGGAAACCCTGTAAAAGAGCAAAAGGTAGACTTCACAATCATACCAATAGGCTATTTTAAGGGTCAGATGGAGGTCTTTGGTGATGTTTGGAGGCCACGATACCTAGCAGCTTGTGATGCTGAAGATACTAATAAAAATGGTAATTTAGATATAGGTGAAGATATTAATGGAAATGGACTATTAGAACCTACACATGATGCAGCTGTCACAGGCACAGGTGTTACAGATGAAAATGGACGCATAGTTATTGAAGTTGTGTATCCAAAAAGCAGGGCTGAGTGGTCTGCACAAAGGATTACATCATCGGTTGTTGTTAATGGTACAGAATTTATAGAACATACAGACTTTACTTTGCCTATTGTTGCGGCTGATGTGAAAGATATAAAAGTATCACCACCTAATGCTGTTAGCCCATACGGTAGAAGCGGGTTTTGTACTGATAGCCCAGATGTTGCACCACCAGCAGCACCTGTTGTTGCTAGTGTAGTTGATGCATTGTCACATAGTGTGATAAATGAGTTAAAAGCAGGTATTTGGTATTCAGTTACATTAAATGGTCAGATTGTATCGGATAGTGATTTTACAATTACAACGACGAAAGCAATAAATATAGAAACAGGGCCAAACAATACCTTTAGATTAAGTGATGGTGATACTGCTAGTAATGATACTGGTTTCTATATTACTTTAAATATTGGAGGCTCTAGCTTGCCACTATTCTTTAGAGATGCTGCTGCTGTAGCACCACCACCACCAGCAGATACAATAGCACCTGTTATTACGTTAAATGGGGCAAGTGCAGTTATAATTGCTGTAGGCGTTACTTATACTGATGCGGGAGCAATTGCAATTGATAATATTGATGGAGTTGTAACGGTTACAACATCAGGGACAGCCGCAGTTGATACGGCAGCACCAGGCGGCCCATTCACAATTACTTATCAGGCAACAGATAGTGCAGGTAATGTCGCAGTAGCTACCCGCTCGGTGACGGTGCAGTAATTTGATAAGTTAATGAGTTGTTCTAAATAAGCCCTCTTCCTAGAGGGCTTTTTTTATGGGTGAAAAAATGGAAGAAATCAGCATCTATTTTGTAATGGATAAAAGCGAAGCATATCCAAACAAATCAGTTTCTAAGGATCGAGTAATATTGTTTAAAACATTACTTACCATCAAGGTTAATTTAGGTTCTGCCGATAATAAGCTTGCTTCTAATAATAATGCCTCAGCAGAAATTAAAGCGCTATCTGCAATGTGTGCTTGTTTAATCCCTTCTGGTAATAGACTGTCTGGGCTTTCAATCCAACTGTTGTTTTTATAAAATTTATCCCATGCCGTTGTTGCAATAGCTGTTGCTATTTCTATTGCTTTATCATCACCGGAAGCCTTACCCCATTTCATTAAACCCCATGAAACAGCGGCATAATCATATAATGTACCTTGTTTATCATTAGCGGCAGAACGATGTAAAACTTTTCCATTCCATAAATTCATCAAGAACTGTGCAAGTTTCTCCCCTGTAGGTTTTAACGATGCCTCATACGTTAAGCCACGTGAAAAAGCAGCAAGTGTTAATCCATTCATTCCTGCAAGTAGTTTGGTATCACGTGGAATCACTCGCGTTTTATTTCGGTGTGTTTTTAGCTTTCTTTTTAGATTTAAAATATCTTGTGTCACTTGCATGGGGGGTATTTTCAACTTTTTAGCAAGTTCATCAATCGTCATGTTTTGTCGTGGTAAATTTCCTGCAGATAGCTCATTTGCCCGATCAAGGTTCCAATATAGGTTAGCTATTTTTAGTTCATGTGTATTTAAAACCTTTTTAAGCTCTTCTTGTTGCCAAAGGTAATACCCACCCTCTTCCCCTTTATCATCAACGGCAGAAAGGCTGGCGATGAAAGCATTGCTTTGGCCACGCATTTCATCTTTTAAAAACTGCAGTGTTTCCATTGCTGTTGTACGGTAGCTGTCATTATTGTATTGTTCAGCAGCATCAAAATATAACAGCGGCATCATGGCATTGGTGTAAATCATTTTTTCAAAATGTGGTGTTTCCCAATCAGGGTCCGTTGTATAACGATAAAAACCACCCGCTAATTCATCATGCAAACCTTGTTGTGCCATCTGTGTCAAAGTAAGGTTTAAAAACTCATCAGCTTCTTTGTTCTTTTCTATTTTATTTAACTTTAGCAAAGCCCAAAGCTGAGGAATTTGAGGAAACTTACGTTGTTGTCCGAAGCCACCTTGTAATGTATCGGCATATTGCATTGCGGTATTAACATAGTTTTCAGATAGAGGCTTTATACTTTTTAGATCTACGGGTTGTTCCTGTTTTTCAAGCATAGCTATTAAAGTATCACTCATACTTTTTGCTTGTTTGGATAATGAAACTTGTTCAGTTTTCCACTTTTTATCCAATTGCGTGAGAACATTGGAAAAATGTTCACGAGGCATATAAGTTGCCCCAACTAAAGGATAGCCATCGGGTGTTATAAACACATTGAGAGGCCAACCTGCCGTGCCATTTGTGACTTGTACGAATTCTATTAAGCGTTTATCAAGGACAGGATTTAATTCACGGTCAACTTTAATGGAGATATAATTTTTATTGAGTTTTTTGGCGATACCTTTATCAGCATAACTTTCGCGTTGCATAACATGACACCAGTGGCAGGAAAAATAGCCAATGGAAACAAATAACAACTTATTCTCTTTCTTAGCTTTCTCGAGTGCTGGCTTACCCCATTCCATCCAGTTAACAGGGTCGTTACCATGTAAGGCTAAGTAGGGTGAAGAATGATTTTCAAGTTGGTTGGCATTTAAATTAAGTGCAAAAAAAATACTAAGTACTATTAAAAAAGGTCTCATGCGTCTTATCCGTAAGTTGCAATTATGTTTATACTAGCTAATGAATACGCTTAGATTCCCTATTTAGTTGCTTTTTAATTACAAATCAACGAAAAACAGGGGGGGTGGTAATAAATAATTAGGTATAATCGTCTAATTAGACTTATTTAGAGCAATTTATGTCAGGAAATACTTACGGAAAATTATTTACAGTGACTTCCTTTGGAGAAAGTCATGGTCCAGCAATCGGTTGTATAGTTGATGGTTGCCCTCCGGGTATGGAATTGTCAGAAAGTGATATTCAAGGAGATCTTGATCGTCGTAAACCTGGCACGAGTCGTCATACTACGCAGCGGCGTGAGTTAGATCAGGTACAAATCCTTTCTGGAGTGTTTGAAGGTAAAACAACTGGCACACCAATAGCGATGATTATTAATAATACAGATCAACGCTCAAAAGATTATTCTGAAATAATGGATCGTTTCCGTCCAGGTCATGCAGATTATACTTACTATAAAAAATATGGCTTCCGTGATTATCGCGGTGGCGGTCGCTCATCCGCTCGTGAGACGGCTATGCGCGTTGCAGCAGGAGGCGTTGCTAAAAAATATTTAAAAGAACGCTATGGTATAGAAGTAAAGGGTTATTTATCTCAATTAGGCCCTATAAAAGTTGAAACTGTTGATTGGGCAGAAATTGCCAACAATCCTTTCTTTTGTCCTGATGCTAGCAAAGTATCTGAGATGGAAGATTATATGGATGCATTAAGAAAAGAGGGCGAATCTGTTGGTGCAAAGATCACCACGATTGCCACAGGTGTTCCTCCAGGATTAGGTGAACCAATTTTTGATCGCTTAGATGCTGATATTGCTCATTCGATGATGAGTATCAACGCTGCAAAAGGTGTTGAGATAGGTGCTGGCTTTGAGTCAATTACTCAAAAAGGAACAGTACATCGTGATGAGATTACTATAGATGGTTTTATCGGTAATAATGCGGGTGGAATTCTTGGCGGCATTTCTTCAGGACAAGAGATAGTGGTAAACACCGCATTTAAGGCAACATCTAGTCTACGCCTACCAGGTAAAACGGTAAATTTGAAAGGTGAACCGGTTGAGATTATTACAAAAGGTAGGCATGACCCATGTGTGGGTATTCGTGCAACACCAATCTGTGAAGCACAGTTAGCGATAACTTTGATGGATCACATATTAAGACATCGTGCTCAAAATATGGATGTTAAAACGGAACTTAGAGATTTATAAAAAGCCTTATCCAATGCCAGTAAGCTACCCTCTCTCTCCCTAGTAGGGTAGGGGGAGAGTAGAGGTTCAAAGATAGCCATATAGTCGAACTTTCTACCCCCTCCCTAACCCTCCCCCTGTTAGGTGTAGGGGACTTTTTTCTTAACTTTTTGTTTTTTCCCAGATTCCCGTTAAAAATATGCGGGAATGACAATGGATCTTAGGCAAGACCCAAATAAGTAGCCATTGCGGGGATTATGTCATCCCTCCACATAAACCCAATAAATCCCGCTAACGCAAGCCAAGGGCCGAATGGAATAGGCTGGCTTTCTTTTTGCTTTTGGATAAGCATCCATAAAATCCCGAATATTGCACCTAGTAATGATGCTACAAAAATAGTAAAAGGTAGAATTTGCCAGCCACCCCAAGCGCCGATTGCGGCAAGTATTTTAAAGTCTCCATACCCCATCCCATCTTTGCCCGTAATTAAACGAAAAACTTGAAAAAGAGTCCAAAGAGACATATAGCCAATGATTGCACCAAGTACGCTACTTTCTAAACTTA
>JALSLX010000020.1 GCA_026988095.1 Thiotrichaceae bacterium | reverse complement strand
TTCTTTTTAATAAACTTAGGGCTGATACCTTGTCGCCTAAGTTCTGCACGAAGAAAGTTTTCATTAATTGCTTGGTTTTCACCACGGATTTTAACACCAGCTTTATTGATGCCTTCCCATGTAAACAAGGGTAGCTCTTTTTTCTGTACTGGTTTTTTTGCAGCCATTGTAGCCATAATAAATTCCTAATTTTAATCTTTTGTAACACGTTCAAGTTCAGCGAGTGAGGTCACACCTTCGCGTACCTTTTGCAATGCTGATTGGCGTAAGTCATTCACTTTTTCTTTTGTTGCTTGATCGGCAATTTCTAATGAATTAGCCCCATTCATAATCATTATTTCCATCTCAGATGAAATAGGCATCACTTGATAAATACCAACACGACCTTTGTAGCCATTTGCACATTCACCGCAACCATCTGGTTCAAATATTTGTAATGATTTTACTTCTTCTTCAGCGAATCCCAGCTGAACGAGTGATTTTGGCGGTAAATTTTCAGCGGGCTTTTTACAGTTTTTGCATAAGCGTCTAGCAAGGCGCTGGGCAACAATGAGATGTACGGAAGATGCTATATTGAAAGCAGGAACACCCATATTGATTAAGCGAGTTAGTGTTTCAGGCGCACTGTTTGTATGTAATGTCGAGAGAACAAGGTGACCGGTTTGTGCCGCTTTAACAGATATTTCAGCCGTTTCTAGGTCACGAATCTCACCAACCATAATAATATCGGGGTCTTGTCGTAAAAATGCTCTTAATGCCGATGCAAATGTTAAACCCACTTTGTTATCAACATTAACTTGATTAATACCCGGCACTTGAATTTCGGCAGGGTCTTCTGCGGTTGATATGTTTCTTTCTGATGTATTGAGGATATTCAAGCCTGCATATAAAGTAACGGTCTTACCACTACCTGTTGGGCCAGTAACTAAAATCATTCCATCAGGCTTTTCTAAAGCATTAAGTAAGTCCGCTTTCTGTTTCGGGTCAAAACCAAGATTATCAACACCTAGTGCTGCGGTATCAGAATCCAGGATACGCATAACAATCTTTTCGCCATAGAGCGTTGGTAAGGTATTAACACGAAAATCAATAAACTTTTCATCTGAAACACGAAAATGAATGCGACCATCTTGTGGTATTCGTCGTTCAGAGCTATTCAATCGAGACATAACTTTAATACGTGATGTTAGTTTACGAGAGATAGATTTAGGCGGCATACTTACTACCTGTAAAATACCATCAAGTCTAAAACGTACACGTAAAATCTTTTCATAAGGTTCAATATGTATATCAGAAACCTTTTTCTTAATAGCATGTGCGAGTAATTCATTAACAAACTCAGTAACATCTACACCAGAATCATCATCAGCATCATCTTCACTTTCTAGGTCACTGGTACCAATAACTAAATCTTGAGCTGCTGCATCTGATGAGATTGACATTCCTGCAGTATCATCACCATCGGTATACTCAGGATTCAGTAACTTTTGTAGTTTTGTATATTCTACAATAACAGGCTCAGGAACGAGTTCCGTTGCAAAACGAACATCACTAATATGGGCAAGATAAATAGGGTCAGCAACAGCAACCGTTAATGCTTTTCCCATTCTGTAAATAGGACAGAGTTGAAGTTTTTTTAGCATATCGGATGAAAGCATCGCGCTTACATCCATAGGGATATCTACAGCATCAAGATCAACAAAACTTAGGCCATATTCATTACTGTTATATCGCGCAAGATCAGCCTGACTAATAATCTGTTTCTGAGCTAAATGTGTCGTAAGTGATACATCTCTACTATTCGCCTCATTCATTGCAGTTTCAGCAATTTTAGGCGTCATTTTACCGTCAACAACAAGTTGCTTAAGCAAATTAGGAAGATTTCTATTTAAAACTTCAGACATTGTTATTAGATACTTTTCTTATTATTGTAATTATTTTTTGCTAGAGATAATTGAGTCTCATGTGCAAAATCTCATAGCGATATGGACAATTCTACGTATAGTCTTTTAACTTGCATAGTTTAACTGGATAATCGGTAGTAAAACGTTGTAAATTACTTGTGATTGATAGGCTAACCCCCAAATTCATATAACACTTTAAAACTATTAGGATACCTTCGAATGAAAACTTATTTATGCATTGTATGCGGTCTTGTTTACGAAGAAGAGAAAGGCTGGCCAGAAGATGGGATAGCACCAGGAACAAAATGGGAAGATGTTCCTGCAGATTGGAAATGCCCAGATTGTGATGTAGGAAAAGATGAATTTGAAATGATAGAGATATAGATTATTTGACGGCAAACAAAAAACGAACAAAATATTTAAACTGTGATAGTATTTCCCCATACTAATAATTCATTGGGGAAATATGCGAATTTTAGGGATAGACCCAGGTTCACGTATCACGGGTATAGGCATCATTGAAAGTGATGGTCGTCATAGCAAACATGTCTTTAGCACCTGCATTCGTTTAGGCAATGCAGATTTTCCCATTCGCCTAGGTAAAATATATCAAGAGATAGAACTCATTATTCACGAGTTTCAGCCACAGCAAATGGCAATTGAAGATGTGTTTTTATCAAACAACCCATCTTCTGCTTTAAAGCTTGGTCAAGCACGAGGTGCTGCTATTTGCGCTACCGTTATGCAAGGTGTTCCTGTTTTTGAATATAGTGCGCGTGAAATTAAACAGGCGGTAGTAGGCAAAGGTGGGGCAGATAAATCTCAAGTGCAACACATGGTAAAGCTATTGCTAAATTTACAAGGTAAAATCCAGTCAGATACAGCCGATGGTCTTGCTATTGCGCTTAGCCACGCACACGTGGGAGCAACTAAATCACGCTTACAAGAAGCATTAGCTAAACAGGGGTAAAATATGATAGGACGATTACGCGGAATACTCATCGTTAAGCAAGCCCCTGATATTGTGGTGGATGTAGCGGGTGTGGGTTATGAGCTTTTAGCCTCAATGACAACCTTAATGGATCTACCAGAAGTTGATAATGAAGTTGTCATTTTCACTCATCTGATTGTAAGAGAAGATGCGCATACACTTTATGCTTTTAGTTCAGAGAGTGAGCGCGCCCTATTTCGTACTCTATTAAAAGTAAACGGTGTTGGCCCAAAAATGGCATTGGCGATCGTATCTGGAATGACAGCTAGTGAATTTGGTTTGTTAATACATTCTGGTGATGTAACGGGTTTAACGCGTTTGCCAGGTGTAGGTAAAAAGACAGCCGAACGATTAATTATAGAAATGAGAGATCGTTTACCTAAGCCAGAAGATCAGCAAGAAATAAGCGGATTAT
>JALSLX010000019.1 GCA_026988095.1 Thiotrichaceae bacterium | reverse complement strand
ATTATTTTTGGGCATGACGAGGGGAGTGAAGAAGAACATCCGCATACCATGCGTTCATATCGCTCAGGTGGGACACCGTGGGCAGTATTGATTTCCCCTGAAGGTGATGTTTTATATAATGATTTTGCGATAGATCCAGATGGTTCTGTAGCTTTTCTTAAAAGGGCGATTAAGGAGCTAGAGGTTTAGTGTGTTAGAGGGGGAAATGAGATATTTACTCAATTAAGGAAACACTGATTGAGCTCAATAAAATTTTTTAATGAGGGCGGGTGGTATTTAAGGAGAAACTGATCAAGTCATTAATATTCTGATTATTTACTTTTAACCTGATTTTAAAAAAAATCACTCATTAATCACTCTAATTTGTCTTGTATTATTGGCTTTTAACTCGTAAACCCTGCTTTTTCCAGATAATAAGCGGATTTATCCCAGTAGCTATTCTCGTTGCATGTATAAATTTGCCAACCCCAGCAACGTCATTACCTGAACCCGATTCTTTTCAAGTCCTTTATAGCGCGTCTTGCGATAGCCAAATTGACATTTTATTACCCTAAAGCAATGTTCAACGCGCGCCCTTACACTGGAATTTTTCTTATTATTCTTTTTCTGCTGATTGCTTAGATTGATACGTTTCTTTTTGGTGTGGCTCGGTAAGCGTTTTGCATTCACTTTCCAACTAATGCCTAAGTCACGCGCGCCTCGTTTGTAACTATCGCTGGTATAAGCTGCATCGGCGAAAACAACTTCATCTTCTTCTCGAAGTAGCTTAGGCATTTCATCTATGTCGGCAACATTGGCTGCCGTTACTGTTGCACTATGGATGACATTGGAGTTTACATCGCTATCGATATGAATTTTCATGCCAAAGTAGAACTGATTACTCTTGTGAGTTGAGCGTATTTCTGGATCTCGTTTACCGCTTTTATTTTTTGTTGATGACGGTGCTTGTACGATGGTTGCATCTATCATGCTTCCTTTTGATACAGCGATCCCTTGCGATACGAGATAAGCATTAATGTCATCAAACAGGGCGCTACTCAGATCATGTTTTTCAATCAGACGACGAAAGTTTCGAATAGTCGTTTCATCGGGTATCGCATCTTCTATTAGCTCTAGCCCTGCAAAGCGTCTCATGCTTTCCATATCATAAAGTGTTTTAAGTCTCACTATCATCATGCTGGTATTCACCAGGATGATGAGCTATTTATTCAGAACTTCAAAAATTTAGGTGAATTGTTGTGGGATAATGGATTAATAAGTTAACCCATCTTTGGAGGTATTTTTGTGATTGCGCTTATTCAACGTGTAACCCACGCTAAGGTAGAAGTTGAAAAAAACAATGTTGGAAATATTAATACAGGTATCTTGCTATTACTCGGTGTTGAAAAGTCAGACACTACAAAAAATGCAGATGATTTATTGAATAAAGTTATCAACTATCGGATTTTTGCCGATCAAGATGACAGGATGAATCTATCATTATTGGATATAGGTGGTGAATTACTTATAGTCCCACAGTTTACATTGCCTGCTAATACACGAAAAGGTACAAGGCCTAGCTTTGCATCAGCAGCACCGCCTGAAGAGGGGAAGCTCTATTATGAGTATTTTATAAAACAGGCAAAAACAAAACTAAAAATAGTTGGAACAGGTGAGTTTGGTGCGGATATGCAGGTAAGTTTGACCAATAATGGTCCAGTCACCTTTTGGCTTCAGAAATGAGATTTACTACCATTATTCATATCTAACATACTGATTGTTCAACTAATATTAGAATATCATCTTTGCCTAATATATTTGACAAATATCAATTTTCCTTGAATTAACAACTAGTTTGTGGTATTACTATAGCCCCAGTAAATAGATGCCCATATGGATTTCTTATGAAGAAAATTATTAGCCTTATGGCAATAATGCTTGTTTATATGTTGCCTGCGCTTACAGCTCCCGCTTATGCGGCAAGTCATGCGAAAGCTGATGCAGCAACTACAGATTCTGATTCTGATGAAAAGAAGAAGGCTGAAGAGGAGGAAGAAGAAGAGCCTGATTGTGATTAGATGATGATTCGTTGTATGTCATATTTTCAAATATAAAAATTTAAAAAGGCTGGAGCATATAACTTGCTTTTGGCTTTTTATAATAATAGGGCAATGATGCCCGAATACCCCCCCCGAAAAATCTCTAGGAGGAGAATTTCATGAAATTAGTAAAAATATTAACAGCACTTACGGTGATGGCAGGTTTAACATTGACAGCAACATCTGCACAAGCTGGCTCTCATGGAAAAGCAAAGCCTGTAGGAATTACGCCATCAATGGCAAGCGTGATGGTTAAGCACAATGGTCATGATGTAAAATTAGAGCGTAATCAAAATAATAAAGCGGTTGTGATTCCAGCATTTGCTAAAACTTCACGCCCATGTCCTCCATTTTGTATTCAACCAATTAGTCTAGGTGGTGGTGTTCAAACTATTGGTGAAGTTGAAGTGATTAACTACGCGAAGAAGATGAGCGATGGCGATAAAAGCATTTTAATTGTTGACTCTCGTACTCCTGATTGGGTTGCTAAGGGAACAATTCCTACTGCTGTAAACGTATCTTGGGTTGAGCTTACACCTAAGAAAGGTGCTACAACCGAAGGTATCATCAAAGTAATGACAGGTCAGTTTGGTGTTAAGTTAAAAGCGGGTAAAGACGATGTTGATGTTGATGAGGCAATTGCAGGTGGTGATACTGCATCTGTATTCGACTTCTCTGGTGCTAAAACATTAGTTATGTTCTGTAATGGAATGTGGTGTGGCCAGTCTCCTGCAAGTATTGCAGCTCTAAGAAAGTTTGGTTACCCAACTAGTAAAATCAAATACTACCGTGGTGGTATGCAAGATTGGGCAATCCTTGGTTTAACTACTGTTAAGTAAAATTACTATTTAAGTTGCTTTTAGCTTATCCCAGTATTTGGTAAACAAAGAATGGGGAGTGAGGAGTAACCTAGGCAGAAATTGAAAAGGGCTAGCAGTATTGTTAGCCCTTTTTATTGGGTAAAATTTATTTCTAAGGTCTCCTTAAGGAGATACAAGGATCTCCTTAATTTAAGGTTAAAATAGGTATTTGTATGTGGCGTGATAGTTATTCCCCCTTATATGGCTGGCTACTTATAGTAGGCGTTATTATTTTTGGCGCTTATTTATTATGGGATTTTGGTTTATTTTCCAAGTTATTCAAAGAAGATATTACGCATTTGTCATCTATAATAATAGCGTTGTTTTGTGCTGTAACAATCTACCTTGGTTTAGCTGCATGGCAACTTTCACGACAGAGCGCTTATGCTTTTCACTCAGTTCTTCATTCAAAAGGTTGGGCGTATGATCATTTGATGTTACTCCAATTACAACGTGAGGAAGGTCGTAGTGAGTCTGAATCATTATTAGCGAGATTAGTTGAAAGGGTTCACCGTGGTCATACATCAGGCTGGTTTTTTTCTGATATCTTAATGCGTCTTGGTTTAATAGGCACAGTAATTGGTTTTGTATTGATGCTAAGCACTGTTTATCAGCTAAAAGATAATGATATTCAAGCGCTACAACAATTATTAGGCACTATGGGGAGTGGTATGCAGGTAGCGTTATACACAACATTATCTGGCTTAGGATCAGCTATGTTAGTGACCTTGCAATGTCAGTGGCTGGATCGGTGTGCTGATAATCTTCTTAGTCAAATTATTAAACTTGGTATTGAAGCTCCTAAGAATGCTTCAATTAAGTAATGGCAAGCTTATTTAAAAAAAATCAATCCACTCCAAAAGTAGATCCATTTATTGATCTACTTTTCAATACTTTAATGGGCTTTAGTTTTTTATTCTTGGTCGCATTGCTTTTTATAAATCCAGAGGCAGATAAGGCGAAAGTTGATAAGCAAGCCGAGTATGTTATCACGGCTACATGGCCAAAAAATTTAGCGGATGATGTTGATCTTTGGATGCGTGGGCCTGCGGGCAGGACTGTATCTTATCTTGCCAAAGAAGCGGGTTGGCTAAACCTAGAGCGTGATGATAGAGGCGAATTAAATGATACGTTGATGATTGATGGTAAAAAAGAAATTCACCCAATAAACCAAGAAGTTATTACTATTCGCAAGCGGTTTGCAGGTGAGTACATTGTTAATCTTTATTACTATACGGCGAAGTCAAAAAAGCCTATACCCGTCGATATACGAATTGACCGTATAAACCCAAAATACGAAACAGTCTACCGAGAAACTATTAACCTGAAGAATCAGGATGAAGAAATGACTGCGGTGCGTTTCACGATTAAAGAAGATGGTAGCTTGCATAATATCAATAAACTACCTTCAACACTGACGCCTTATGCGTTAGATAGTATTCCAGCATTGATGCCAGATGCGATGTGGGGCAAACCTAGTGAATAGTTATTTGCTATTAATTGGTATGAGTTATGCATTAATAGTTATGTTTATAGTATGGGTTGGTTTTTCTAAAGGCTTTGGTACAAAATCAAAAATTATTATTAGTGTGCTATTGCCTTTAATTTATTATCTACATTGGATGGGCTTACAGCAAAGCAAAGGTTGGCCATCTGATCAAACTTTACCGTCTCAGTTTGAACTAATCAGTGCCGATGTTGTTGAACCCAATCAGTTTAAAGAAATAGAGGGAAATATTCATTTGTGGATTCGCCCAGAAGAAGATGGTGCTCCGAGGGCATATATTTTGCCTTACTCTCGTGATTTGCATAAAAGATTGTTCGAAGCTAAACAGCGTTCGGCTGGAGGTAGAAGGCAAATAGGTTTGCTTTCAGGAAGTGATTCGAGCGAGGGAGGTGCTGATATTGGCGGGGAGATGAAACTCGGGTTTAGGAATGCACCAAGAAGGCGCTTACCTGCAAAAGACTAATTTTTAGTTTATGCAAATACAACAGAGAAAAAGCTCAACCAAGCTATAACAATAAGTGTAGTGACAATTAACATGGGTAGGCCAAATTTTAAATCAAACATAATAGTATCCTTTTTTCGTATGGCGGGTATATTAGATGATTCTAATTTATCCTGCAAGTAGCCCTTGCATTTATACGTTTGACGTTACAATATCACAACTATGACTGAAAAATTACAAACCCCTAATTTTGAAACTGCAATGGCTGAGTTAGAAGAGTTAGTTGCACAAATTGAAACTGGCAATCTATCGTTAGAAGAGTCTCTAAAGCAATTTGAAAAGGGTATAAAGCTAAGCCGTGTTTGCCAGCAAGCACTCACAGATGCAGAGCAACGTGTGAAAATCCTTACAGATTCTTTAAATGGCGAAACGGAAGAAGATTTCCACATCCCCGAGTAAAAAACAGAAGTAGAAGCAGCCTCAATAATGAATTCCCAAGAAATATACCAACAACGTATTGAAAACGTTTTAGATGCCCTACTTGAGAAGGGTGAAGAACCGTTGTGTGAATCAATGCGCTATGCGGTTTTAGGCGGTGGAAAACGTATTCGCCCATTATTGGTGTATGCGTCAGGTGAAGCTTTAGGTGTAAATAAAGACTTATTAGATGCACCAGCTGCGGCAATAGAGCTAATCCATGCTTATTCATTAATCCATGATGATTTACCCTGTATGGATGATGATGATTTACGCCGTGGAAAAGCTACAGTACATTTAGCGTTTGATGAAGCAACAGCGGTACTTGCTGGCGATGCATTACAAACGCTAGCATTTGGTATTTTGTCCCAGCCGTTGCACGGGATTTGTGCAACAAATCAGTTGAAAATACTCCAAATCCTCACAGCATCATCAGGTGCAGCAGGTATGGTTAAAGGGCAGATGATTGATCTTTATGCTGCTGGTGAAATACTCACAGAAGACCAATTAGCAACAATGCATAATCACAAAACAGGCGCATTAATAAAGGCAAGTGTTTTAATGCCAACGTACTGTTTTGAGGGAAATGCGGATAATTTGACAACGAAACGTGAAAAACTTGCAGAGTATGCAGACGCGATTGGTTTAGCCTTTCAGGTTCGTGATGATATTATTGATATTCAGAGTGATACAGAAACGCTAGGTAAACAACAAGGTTCCGATAGTGCTTCAGATAAACCGACATATCCCTCTATCTTGGGAATGGATGCAGCGAAAGAAAAACTATTTCAATTACACGAAAAAGCACTAAGTTCTCTGAGTAGTTTTGGACGCGAAGCAGATTTATTACGACAAATTGCAGAATTCATCGTCAAACGAATAGCCTGATGGGCTAGGTAAAATAGAAGATGCTATTAGATAATATAAATACACCAGAGCAACTCAAGTCTCTAGACGTTGAACAGCTTCCTGAATTTTGTGATGAGGTACGTGCATTCTTATTGCAGTCTGTTTCAGGCTCAGGCGGGCATTTGGCATCAGGTTTGGGCGCGTTAGAGCTAACGGTTGCATTGCACTACGTTTACGATACGCCAAATGACAAATTAGTGTGGGATGTCGGGCATCAAGCCTATGTACATAAATTGCTTACCGGTCGTCGCGACGAACTAAAAACGATCAAACAAAAAGGTGGCTTGTGTGGTTTCCCTCGTCGAGAAGAGAGTGAATACGATACTTTTGGGGTGGGTCATTCAAGTACTTCGATTAGTGCGGCATTGGGTATGGCGCTTGCTGCAAAGCAACAAAAGATAGATCGTCATGCAATCGCGGTTATTGGTGATGGCGCGATGACAGCGGGTTTAGCATACGAGGCGCTCAATCATGCGGGTGATATCGACACTGAAATGCTGGTTGTTTTAAACGATAACGATATGTCAATTTCCCCCAATGTGGGTGGCTTGAGTAAATATTTAGCGCGCTTATTGTCGGGGAATTTTTATTCCACCATGCGTGAGAATAGTAAGAAAATTCTCTCCAAAACTCCTGTGATGAAACGCTTTGCACGACGTGCTGAAGAGCATACAAAAGGCATGATTATGCCTTCTGCCACGCTATTTGAAGAAATGGGTTTTGTTTATTATGGCCCCGTTGATGGGCATGACATTATTGAGCTGGTCAAAATTCTTGAAAATATTAAAGATATCAATGAGCCTAAATTCTTACACGTAGTTACCCAAAAAGGTAAAGGCTACGAGCCAGCAGAAGAAGATCCAATAGAATATCATGCAGTATCAAAATTCGATTTAGATGCGGGCGTCAATAAATCCAAAGCACCTAGCACGCCGACTTACACGCAAGTTTTTGGTCAATGGCTTTGTGATATGGCAGCACAAGATGACAAGCTTATCGGAATTACTCCTGCAATGCGTGAAGGATCAGGTTTAGTCGCATTTTCTAAGCAATACCCTGATAGATATTACGATGTGGCAATTGCAGAGCAACACGCAGTAACACTCGCGGCAGGTATGGCGTGTGAAGGCTTGAAACCGGTAGTGGCAATTTATTCTACATTTTTACAACGTGCTTATGATCAATTAATCCATGATGTTGCATTGCAGAACCTCCCTATCGTTTTTGCAATTGATAGAGCGGGCTTGGTAGGTTCAGATGGGCCAACGCATTCGGGTAATTATGATTTGTCTTATCTTCGTTGTATTCCAAACATGATTGTCATGGCGCCAACGGAAGAAAATGAGTGTCGTCAAATGCTTTACACCGCATTTCAGCAGGATTGCCCAACGGCAGTGCGTTATCCGCGTGGTAAAGGCATAGGGGTTGAGCCTGAAACAGCAATGACTTCAATAGAAATTGGTAAAGGTAAAGTTATTCGTAAGGGTACAGGGATTGCAATCTTATTATTTGGTTCTTTGTTAGAAGAAGCTTTGCAAGCAGCAGATGAACTTGATGCCACACTGGTTAATATGCGTTTTGTGAAGCCTATTGATGAAGTTTTGATTCGAGAATTGTCCCAGTCTTATCGAAGATTAGTCACTGTAGAGGATAATGCCATTCAAGGCGGAGCAGGCAGTGCTGTAAATGAGTTTCTAAGTCGTGAAGACATTCAAATACCTGTTACAAACCTTGGGATTCCTGATAGTTATATTGAACACGCAACTCGTGAAGAACAATTAGAAGAAATTCAGTTAACAGGTGTTGGAATCGTTCAACAAATCAAGAAAGTAGAGCCTGAAATGTTTAATGCTACCGTGTTTTCGGTTTCTAAGACTTAAAAGCACTTAAATTCCCCTTTTTAGCATACCACCCCCCCCTCTTTTTCGATGATTTGTATTTAGATTGAATGAAATCGATGCTTCAACCAGCATTGACACTTCTTTCGGAAGGTGTAGCGATATACTTTTAGTGAGCTTGTCGTTTTGTTGTTTAAAACGAATAACTCAGTTATTAGAGCTTGCCGTTTAACGGCTAAGGCGTACAAAACAACGAAAAAGAGGGGGGGTGGTATGAATAAAAGGCTCAAAAAGAGCAAAAACTACTCATGAAGATCTATCTGAAACTACTTTTCGCTATGTTGGTCTGGGGCGGGACGTTTACATCCGCAAGATTACTTGGAAATGAACTAGATCCTTCCATATCTGCCTTTCTACGCTTCTTTCTCGCTTCTTCTTTTATGTTAGCGCTACTTTATATAAGAGAGGGGCACTTGCCAGCTATTACAAAACAACAATTCTTGCCGTTATTAGGTATGGGTCTAACAGGGATCGCTTTTTATAACTTGCTATTCTTCTATGGTTTGGTTCACACCGAGGCAGGGAGAGGTAGTTTGATTACCGCAACTAATCCTTTATTAACCGCAGTAGGCGCTGCCTTTATTTTTAAAGAAAGATTTACTCTTATTCGAATCTTGGGTTTTTTGTTATGTATAGCAGGTGCGGTATTAATCGTTACCAAAGGAAATTTTTCTTCTTTGATTCAAGATGGAATTGGTAAGGGTGAATTAGCTTTCATCGGTTGCGCATTTAGCTGGGCTGCTTATACGTTAATTGGACGGTTTATGAGTGATAAGTTATCGTCATTGGCTGTTATTGCCTACGCAAGCTGTATTGGTACCGTTGTATTATTTTTTACGGCTTTAAATGCAAATTTAGCGGGGGCAATAACTACATTAACTATGAATGCTGGTTTGAATTTACTTTACTTATCATTGCTTGCAACAGTCATCGGTTTTGTCTGGTTTCAAGATGGCGTAAAAGCACTTGGAGCAGCAAAGGCTGCCGTGTTTATTTATTTTATGCCGGTGAGTGCAGTCTTTTGGGCTTGGCTAATATTAGATGAAAAATTCACACTAATATTAGCGATTGGTGCAGTGCTGGTAATTTCAGGAATATTTTTAGTAAATAAAAAGGAAGCATCGTAATGGGAGTAGATATTGTTCAATTTGATGCTACGAATGCGCCTTCTATAATCCATGTTCGTACAGAAGTTTTTGTTAAAGAACAGGGGATAGATTCAGAAATAGACTTTGATGGCTTAGACGAAGTTGCTACTCATGTTTTAGTTTCCGTAGGTGATAAGCCTGTGGCGACAGGAAGAATACTAGATGATGGACATATTGGGCGTATAGGCGTACTGAAATCATTTAGGAGACAAGGGCTGGGAGTAAAGGTTGTAGAGGCCTTGGTCAAAGAGGCTAAGAAGAAAAAATATAAGCGTGTTTATCTAGGCTCGCAAATTCATGCGACAGAATTTTACGAAAAACTCGGTTTTAATGTCTGCGGTGAAGTATTTATGGATGCAGGGTTGGAACATATTGAGATGGAGATGGAGATGATATTGTCTTAGGCGGTTGAATACCATTACCCACATAAAAAAACCACCGTGAAGGTGGTTTTTTTATGTGGCATTTAAATCTGGGAATTAATGATCAATAATTTGGCTAAGGAACAATTGAGTGCGCTCAGATTGAGGATTGTTAAAGAACTCTTCAGGATTATTCTCTTCAATTATCTGTCCAGCATCCATAAAGATTACACGGTCAGCAACTTTCTTTGCAAAGCCCATTTCATGCGTTACACATAACATGGTCATGCCGCCTTCGTTAGCTAGCTCTATCATTACGTCTAATACTTCTGAGATCATTTCAGGGTCAAGTGCTGAAGTTGGCTCATCAAACAACATGACTTTAGGGTCCATGCACAAGCTACGAGCAATTGCTACGCGTTGCTGTTGACCGCCTGATAATTGTCCTGGATATTTGTTGGCTTGATCTGGAATTTTTACACGCTCAAGATACTTCATTGCTATTGCTTCTGCTTCAGCCTTTGGAGTCTTCTTCACCCAAATTGGCGCAAGTGTTAGATTGTCTAAAATACTTAGATGTGGGAATAAGTTGAAGTGCTGAAAACACATGCCAACATCTGTGCGTAAACGCTCAAGCTGTTTTACATCACCTGTTATCTCTTCTCCGTTGACAAGAATCTGACCTTTTTGATGCTCTTCAAGGTGATTGATGCAACGAATCACCGTTGATTTTCCTGAGCCTGAAGGCCCACAGATAACGATTCTCTCACCTTCTTTTACGTTGAGGTTAATGTCTTTTAGTACATGAAAATCACCGTACCACTTATTCATATTGATAAGTTGAATTGCGTAATCTTCGTTCGTGCTTGCTTGTGCGTCTGTCATAATATTTTTCTCAGCTGCGTGTAACTTGTTTATCTAATTTTGTGTTTTGTAATATTTGTTTTTGGATCAATTACGATGACCTGTGTCTAGCTTCCTCTCTAGTGCCATACTGTAACGAGATAGGCTGAAACAGAACATCCAAAATACAAAGGCGGCAAATACTAATCCTTCTGTATGGAATCCTAGCCATGCGTTATCAGCTCCCAGTACATTCTCAATAATGGCTAATAGATCAAATAATCCAATAATCAATACAAGGGTTGTATCTTTAAATAAAGCAATGAAAGTATTAACTAGTCCCGGAATAACTAATTTCATAGCTTGTGGCAGGATTATCAAAAACATACTTTTCCAATAGCTTAGCCCCATTGCCGCTGCTGCCTCGTACTGGCCTTTAGGGATGGCTTGCAAGCCTCCACGAACTACTTCTGCGACGTAAGCAGATTGGAATAAAATAATACCAATCATAGCGCGTGCTAGTTTATCAAACGTTGTTCCTTCGGGAAGGAAGAGGGGTAGCATTACCGATGACATGAAAAGTACAGTAATCAATGGAACTCCACGCCAGAACTCGATGAAGACAACACTCAATGATTTTACAATCGGCATACTTGAGCGTCTGCCAAGTGCCAAGATAGTGCCAAAGAGTAAAGCGAAGAGAATACCGACTAATGAGATAATGAGGGTAAGCATCAAACCGCCCCATTTGCCTGTATCAACTTGCTCTAAGCCAAAGTAACCGCCACGAATTAAAACAAAAGCAATAAACGGGAAAATGACTAGGATAAATCCACCAAGCCATGCCTTTTTGGGTGTTTTTTCAAAAAATAGTGGAATGGTGAGTAATACCAGCATTATGCCAGCAAGGTTTGGTCTCCAGCGTTCAGCTTCAGGATAAAACCCATACATGATTTGATCAAAGCGATTTGTGATAAACGCCCAGCATGCTCCATCTTTTCTATCGCCATTAGCAAGTTTACATTCACTACTAGAATCAGCAAACCAGATGGCATCAATAAAAGCCCACTCAATTGCAGGTGGTATGACTTTATACAGAACAAAGGCTGCAAGCAGTGTAAAGATGGTATTGATCGGGCCATTGAAAAGGTTTGTTTTCAACCAGTGGACGATTCCTTTTGAATTACTTGGAGCTGGTAATTCAGGAAGTATTTTATCAGTTACGTACATTTTATTTATTCCTATCCTATCTCTCGACCAACGACATTTTGGCGTTGTACCAGTTCATAAACATTGAGATGAGCAAACTTACTAATAAGTAAACGCCCATGGTTACCGCCACGATTTCTACTGCTTGCCCTGTTTGGTTTAACGTTGTTCCCATAAATACTGCAACAAGGTCAGGGTAGCCAATTGCTGCCGCTAATGATGAGTTTTTAAATAGGTTTAAGTATTGGCTGGTTAGGGGCGGAATGATCACTCGAAGTGCCTGTGGAATAACGACTAGTCTTAAGTTTTGACTAGGTGTTAGCCCAACAGAGAGTGCTGCTTCAGACTGCCCATGACTAACGGCTTTTATGCCTGAACGAACAATTTCGGCTATAAATGCGGCGGTATATATTACAAGTGCAATAAGTAAACCGACTAATTCTGGAATAATGGTTGCACCACCTTGTAGGTTGAAGCGTCCAAGTTTTGGTACGTCCCATGTGATAGGGCTTCCTGTAACGAAGTATACAAGTGCAGGTAGTATTATTATTAAGCCAATAATTGAAAAGAAAACAGGGAATTGTTGTCCTGTAGCTTCTTGTCTTTTTCTTGCCCATATTCTTAGGATAAAGCTACCTACGATACCAATAATAAAAGCTATTACAGTGTATATAAATCCACTTTCATATCCAGGGCTTGGAAGATTGATGCCTCGTTGATTTAAGAAAAAACTATCAAATAATGAGAAGCTATCCCTAACGGCAGGTAAGCTGCCAACAATAAGCGCGTACCAAAATATAATCTGAATCAATAATGGAATATTTCTAAAGGTTTCTATAAAAACGGTGGCTATCTTTGAAATCAGCCAGTTATTTGAAAGGCGCGCAACGCCAACAAGGAATCCTAATAATGTTGCAAAAACAATACCTAGTACCGTGACTAACAGGGTATTTAGCACCCCGACTATAAATGAGCGTCCAAAGCTATAGGTAGAATCAAAAGGAACTAATGTTTGTAAAATATCAAATCCAGCCGGCTCAGACATGAAGCCAAAACCAGTAGAAACACCGCGAGCATTCATGTTATCTAAAGTATTTTGAACAATGCTATAGAAAAAGTAAGCCAGTGCTGATATTAAAAGTATTTGAAAAAACATCGCTCGATATTTGGGGTCATTCCAAATGGGCGGTTTGCTGGGGAGTTCACTGCTATTTTGTCGAGGATCACTCATAGATTTAAAGCCACGTTGGTAAATAAATTAAAGAAGTAGAAAGCGTATTTAATAATGCTTCTAAATTAGCAATTTCATGTGTTATCTAAGATAAATAAAATCACTAATGTAGAGACAAAAAAAGAGCCTGCAAACTGCAGACTCTTTTGTCTAAAACCTATTAACGAATAGGTGGAGCGTACATGATACCGCCCTTGCTCCATAAAGCATTAAGACCACGACCGATCTTAAGTGGTGAGCCAGTGCCTACGTTTCTTTCGAAACTTTCACCGTAGTTACCAACCTGCTCAATGATATTTGCAGACCAGTTATCGTCAAGACCAAGTTTCTCGCCCTGTCCGCCTAGCATACGCTGGATTCCAGGATCTTTACTATCTTTCATAGACTTGATGTTTGCAGATGTTAAGCCCATCTCTTCAGCATTAATCATTGCGTTTAAAGACCAACGAACAATGTTGAACCATTGGTCATCACCTTGACGAACAACAGGGCCTAGTGGCTCTTTAGAGATAACTTCAGGAAGTACAATTGCAGTATCAGGCTTAGCTAGTTTGATACGTAAAGAGTAAAGTTGAGATTGGTCAGATGTAAGCATGTCACAACGGCCAGCTTCAAATCCTTTGATTGTCTGGTCAGACGTGTCAAAAGTGATTGCTTTGTACTTCATGTTATTAGCTTTAAAGTAATCAGCAAGGTTAAGCTCAGTTGTAGTACCAGCTTGGATACATACCGCTGCGCCGTCCAACTTAAGTGCGCTATCAACACCCAATGCTTTAGTTACCATGAAGCCTTGGCCGTCATAGTAGTTAACACCAGCAAAGTTAAGACCTAGAGATCCGTCACGAGTCAAAGTCCAAGTCGTATTACGTGAAAGCATATCGATTTCACCAGACTGAAGTGCAGTGAAACGCTCTTTTGCTGTTAGTGGGTTGTATTTAACTTTTGTAGCATCGCCAAGTACAGCAGCTGCAACGGCACGACATACATCAACGTCAAGACCTTTCCAGTTACCTTTGTCATCAGCAGCTGAGAAACCACCAAGACCTGTACTAACGCCACACTTTAATACGCCAGCTTTTTTAACATCTTCTAACGTGCCAGCTTGTGCTGTTGTGCTGAAAATAGCAGCAGTCGCAAGTCCTAATAATAAACTCTTTCTCATGGTATACCTCTTTAATTTTTTGTAGGGGGATTTAAAATGCAGCTCATTAAATTTGTTGTAATCAATTTATGTAATTTTAATAAGTAAAAAAACAATACAGTTTGCAACAATAAAAACGAGCACACGGACGCATCTTACACAGAGTAAAGACTATATTTCAAGTTTTGTCAGTTTTTTTTATTTCTTTTAAATCAGTATATTAGAGTGTTCTTATTCTCATTGTTGTTTATATCGATTCCTAAGTATTTATACTTAATATATGGTCTTCCATTGGTATGTAGTGGATTTGTTAATACTCTCGGGGGGGGCAATTTGATGCTTTGTTATTGTTGATTTTTTTTCGTATACTGATTACCCATCTATTTTTATCCTGTATTAGGAGTTATTAAAATATGAGTCACCAACCCATCGATATAGCAAAGCCACGAGTACAAAATCAGGTTGATAAACTTGAAACTACTGTCGCTGAGTTAGTTGCTTTATGTGAAAAACTTTCGGAAGAAAATAATACTTATAAAGGTAGTAATCAGCAGTTAATGCTTGAACGCTCAGAACTACAATCCAAAAATGATAAAGTACGTGGGCAAGTAGAGGCTATGGTGAATAGATTGAAGGCCTTGGATAAGGCTTCTTAAAAAGCACTGCTAAATAAGGAATAAGCTAAAATGAGCGAAAATTCAATACCCGTTACAGTTAAAATTGCAGATAAAGAATATAAAATTTCATGCCCAGAGGGCGAGCATGAATCGTTATTAGCATCTGCTCGACGTGTTAGTAGTGATATGAAAAACATGAGAGAAGGCGGTAAAGCATTAGGCTCAGAAAAAATAGCCGTGATGGTGGCGCTTAATATAGCGCATGAATTAATCAATATAGAAGGATCATCTAATAGCGATGATTCTTATATTTCTGAGCGTTTAGATGTTCTTCAGAAAACGGTTGATGCTACTCTTGAGAGTTATTCCTCGAAATAGATAAAAGCTTAATAAGCTCTTATCTATTTGAAAGCATTTACTACCGTTAGTGTCGGTATCAGGTGTGATAACACTCTGTTCCATCGTATAGAAGGAGTCGCCGTAATGTAGACAATATCTCTAGGGTGTAAATTAAACTGCTCTGCTAGAAACATGGATTGAATAGCGACAATGGGTAATTGGTAAACAGTTGGGATTTGATCATTGTTATTTTCTTTTCTAACAACAAAAATACCTCTAGGATTTACAGTCTCCTCTTTGAAGCTACCAGAATCATTAATAGCCTCAGCAAGTGTTATACCATCTTCGAGCTGGTATCTAATAGACCCAGGTTTATGAACCTCGCCCATAACAAAAACTTTTGATTGTTGTAGTTTTTGCTCTCTTTCAAGTTCCTTTTTAAGTAGGGTAATAGATTTTATTTTATCCAATTCTATTTTTAATCGTACCGGGCTGAGTATTTTTACTTTTTGGATGTCTAGATTAAGTTTTCTGCGCCACTCGTCAATCTCATCTCTTTCTATGATATGGAGACGATCACCGTTACGAAGTAAAAAGTTCTGTCTGTTATCGTTGTATTTCAGCATTCGATTGAGATCAATCGGTATGTTTTTATTGCCTTTTACGAGGGTTGCATAGCCAGTGTAGCCGTAAGGTTTTAGCCCTCCACTTTTTGATATGGCATCGCGAATAGACAGGGGGGTATCGTTAATCTCTAAAGGGTTTGTTTTTTGTATAGCTCCCGTAATATAAGCTTTTTGGCTTCTGAAACTTGTCACTCTAATATCAACTTGAGGTTTTGCGGTGAAAGGCTTTAATTTTTCCTCAAGTTTTTTTCGAATTTGTGCGATTGTTTTTCCTGCTGCCTGAATTTTCCCTGCGTAGGGGAAATAAAACTTACCATCATTGCTGACAACATGCCCAACAAAGCTTTCATTAGGGATAGATAACTCTGGTTGTTCCCACACCGTTATGCTCAGAATGTCATTTTTACCGACACGGTAATGATAGTTCTTCTTTGAGTCTTTACTTGTAATACCTAAGAAGTTTGCTGTGTTAATAGTGTTTGCAGAGTATGAAGTGTGGTTTTTTTTGTATGAGTTTTGCTTCGTTACACTTGAACTAGGGACTTGACTGATAGTATTTTTAGAAATGATACTTTGCTTAATTTTGCTTGAAATTCGATCTCTTCGCTTTTTTCTTTTATTGATATAAGCAACTTGATCAAATGTTTTTTGATTGGCAATGGATTCACGATTTATAGTGATTAACTTGTAGTCTACCCCCTCTTTTTGAGTTTTTTCATTTATTGAAGAAGTATATAGTTCAGGGATTCCTGGTGTTGTACAGCCAGAAAGAACGGTTAGAGCAGTTAAAATTATAAATCTAAAGTAGGTTATTTTCATAAGGCAAAGAGTTTAATGTATCAAGAGTTTCGACTAAATAATCTGCTGGCATCATATATTAAAATCATGAATCTTTCCCAAATAAGTCACGGGTTATAACTTTGTCGATCACATCTTCTATATCACTGGATAATCGGTTGGCAACAATCACATCTGAATTATTTTTAAAATGGCTTAAATCACGTTCAACGTGTGAATTGAAAAACTGATCTTCATTCAACTCAGGTTCGTAAACGATAACTTCAATTCCTTTCGCTTTAATACGCTTCATTATTCCTTGAATAGAAGAAGCTCTAAAATTATCTGAACCACTTTTCATTATTAAGCGGTAAATACCAACAACCTTAGGCTTCTTATCTAAAACTAACTGGGCAATAAAGTCTTTGCGTGTCGTGTTTGAATCGACAATAGCGCCTATCAAATCGCTGGGTATGTTTTGATAATTCGCACGTAGTTGCTTGGTATCTTTGGGTAGGCAGTAGCCACCATAACCAAAAGATGGGTTGTTGTAATGATTGCCAATTCGAGGGTCTAATCCTACGCCCTCTATTATTTGTTTAGTGTTGAGATCATGTATCTGTGCATAAGTATCTAATTCATTAAAGTAGGCGACACGCATGGCAAGATAAGTATTAGAAAATAATTTTATTGCTTCTGCTTCAGTGGGATTAGTAAAGAGTATTGATACATCTTTTTTAATAGCCCCTTGCAATAATAGGTTTGCAAATTTCTTTGCTCTATCACTTTGCTCTCCAACAATAATTCGTGAAGGGTGTAGATTATCGTATAGGGCTTTTCCCTCTCTTAAGAACTCCGGAGAGAAAACGATATTGTCGGTATTATATTTATCTTTAGCATGATCAGTAAAACCCACCGGTACAGTAGATTTGATAACCATTGTTGCATCAGGATTGATGCGTATAACATCTCTAATAACAGATTCTACAGACGAGGTATTAAATGTATTTGTTTCAGTGTCATAATCTGTAGGAGTTGCGATAATAATGAAGCTGGCATTCTTGTATGCCTCTTCTTTATCTAAGGTCGCTTTAAAGTTTAGTGATTTGTTTTTTAGATAATCTTCAATTTCAGCATCACATATTGGTGATATTTTATTGTTGAGTTTTTCTACCTTTTCTTTATCAATATCAAGCGTGATGACTTCATTGTGCTGTGCAAGCAAAACGCCATTGGATAATCCGACATAACCAGTGCCCGCAATTGCGACTTTTAATTTTTCAGTATTCATAAATGAGGTATTCACCTTAAATTTTTCTAGGAGGAATTTTACGTGGATTCAGTTGTATAGTGTAGATTTATTTTGAAAGTGAAATTGAAGTGACTTAGAGGATTAAAAAATTGTTTAAGTCATCAAGTTGGTTTTGATTAAAGACCTTGATGCCATTTTTCATTAAGAGCGAAGCTGTAACGCCAGCTCCTACTTTTTGTATGTTTGAAAAGCTTCCATCATAAATTATGTTACTTCCACACGAGGGGCTTCGTTCAGTTAATATAGCCGCAACACAATGGTGTTTTTGTGCTAACTCTAGGGCTTTATTGGCTCCAAGTATAAACTCCTTGGTTACATTTTCTCCCTTATTATCGATAACATGGGAGTTTCCTAATAGGACTGACTCACCATCTTTGCTAATAATTTCAGCCGGTGCTCTTGGTGTTGGCATTCCGCCTGCTACTTCGGGGCATATGCTAATTAATCTACCCTCGTTCTCCCATTGTTTCAATAATGGATGCTTAATGAGTAGATCTGTACCGTTATAGCGTACAGGGCTACCTAGTAGGCAGGCACTGATCAAGATATTTTGTGGGCTTGGTTTATTCATAAGATTCAAATAATGTTACCATTCGCGTCATGCAAATAAACCGTAAATTACAAAATAAATGGGACGAGACGCTTGAAATTTTGCGTTTTCGACTGGCTCGCCCCGATGCATTGTTGCAATTGGCTGTTTTAGGTTTAGTGACAGGTTTTTTGGCAGGTGGTGTCATTGTTTTATTTCGTTTTTTGGTGGAGGGAAGTCAGGATATTTTATTGCCTGGCAAAGGTTCAGAGAATTACGAAAAGCTTTCTGCAGGTTTACGATTCTTATTTCCTTTAATTAGCGGTATTTTACTTGCCTTATTGTTTTATAAGTCCGCCAAGGGTATTCGTGTTTTAGGTGTCGCACGGGTTATGGAGCGTATGGCATACCACCAAGGTTATATGACTGTACGCGGTTTCTTTCTGCAGTTCTTTGGTGCGGCGATTGCGATTATTGGTGGGCACTCGGTAGGTCGTGAAGGTCCGCACGTTTATTTGGGTGCATCAGCAGGTAGCTTATTCGGGCAGTATTTCAAATTACCCAATAACAGTGTTCGAACCTTGGTTGCTAGTGGTGCTGCTGCAGGTATTGCAGCATCATTTAATACACCGCTGGCAGGTGTTATTTTTGCGCTTGAAGTGATTATGATGGAATACACATTAGGCAGCTTTATTCCCGTCATGTTAGCAGCAGTAGCAGCAACGAGTTTGTCTCATGCAATTTTGGGTAATGCGCCTGCTTTTATTATTCCGGATTTTGAATTTACTTCATTTGCGGAGTTGCCATTATTGTTATTACTTGGTGTGGTAGTGGGTACAGGCGCAGCATTATTCAATCATTTATTGGGGCTGATCTCTCGCAAAACACAGAGTATTGAAATTTGGTGGCGAGTGATGCTGGCAGGTCTCATTGTCGCTTTTATTGGTCTGCTTTATCCTGAGGTTTTAGGCATAGGATATGACTCGGTCAATAGAACATTGCTAGGTGGTTTTTCGATTAGCGTATTGTTGGCACTAACATTGGCCAAACTATTGGCAACGAGTGTCAGTATTGGCTTAGGTATCCCAGGAGGGATGATTGGCCCTGCCTTTTTTATTGGTGCAACGCTGGGTGGAATAATTGGTTATCTAGCATCATACTTTTTCGGGTTTGATGCCTCTCATATTGGATTTTACGCTTTACTAGGAATGGGCGCGATGATGGGCGCAAGCCTGCAAGCCCCGCTTGCCGCTTTAACCGCAATAATGGAGTTAACTTACAACCCAGGAATTATTATGCCGGGAATGTTAACGATTGTAATTGCGCAACTTACTGCCAGTGAAATTTTTGGCAAACAATCATTATTTATTAGTATGTTGCGATCTAATGGTTTGGATTACGATATAAACCCAGTTATGCAAGTATTACGGGGCATTGGTGTGGCAAGTGTTTTGGATAATCACACCGTGCGACTTACACATATCATTAGTTATGAAAGTGCCACAAGCTTGGTAAATGACGAATCTCATATTGAATGGCTTTTGATCAATAATAAAGATAATAAGCTTGTCATGCTAATGCCCATTGCTGAATTAGCTAAATATTTACAAGTGTTAATGAGTGAAGACAGGGAAGAGAATGAGCTGGGCGAAATAGATCTTTTAGAAATACCTGCCAAGCGCTTACAACCATCGCCAATTTCATTGCAAGCGAACTTGCAACAAGCACATGATAAGTTTGAAGAAGATAGAGAAGTCCTGTATGTCGTTTTTAATGAAAATCAGGTTGATGATAATACTAGAATCTATGGAATCATTACCGAAGAAATGATTGAGAGGGCTTACAAACCTAAGAAGTAATATTAGTAGACACTAATAAGCATAAAGTTTATTCTACGCCACGCTTTTAGGTGCCTTGGGTATAAAAACTCAGGGTTAAACGGGAAGCTGGTGCGTTACTTTGTTTTTTATAAGCAAATAACCATTCCAGAGCTGCCCCCGCAACGGTAATTGAGTAAAAGAACGCTGTTTTCGTGTTTTTTATAGACCACCCCCCCTCTTTTTCGCTGTTTTGTACTAAAAAATGAATACAAAACAGCGAAAAAGAGGGGGGGTGGTCTATATAAATAGCTGAAAATGGCTCTTTTAAAGGTGTTTTTGTAACCACTGTACATTGTTTGGAGATAATCCTAAGGAAACCCTGATCAAGCTGAAAATAATTGGACTTGATCAGGATATCCCTAAGGAGAATCTGATTAAGTCAATTAATATTTAGCACAGAAAAATTTGTCGCTATTTTTCATGAAGTGAGACGTAATAGTCATTCTATTGCGTCGATCTTCGTGGAAAATATCGGTGAATTTGGCAAGCTAAATATAATTGGACTTGATCAGGATCTCCTTAAGTACGGGAAGGTGGAATACCTGCATTTTTATGCACTCATAAGCCCGGAGACCGGCCTAAGCGTCGTGTGGTGTTATCTTTCGTATCTTAAATGAAATTTATGATAAAAAAGAATCATCACGTTTTTAATCTCAGCACGGCGGGTGCTGTAAAAACTTAGGTTCATATAAATGAAAAACCAACTCTTTGCTACAACAGTGGCAACCCCAGCTATTCTCTTTTCTACTCTTTTATTAGGCACTCAAAACGTATCAGCGGATTCAGTTAAAGTCACTGATGAGGGTGGATTACAGCTTTCTATTACGGCTAACAGAAGAGAGCAACCCTTAGACCAAACATTGGCTTCCGTTACCGTGATAACGCGCAGTCAAATAGAGAATTCACCAGCAAGCTCTATCACAAATATATTGTCTCGTTATGTTGAAGGTATAGATCTTACAACCAGTGGCGGCCGTGGTAAAAATATCAGTTTATTTTTACGAGGTGGCTCATCAAAACAGGTGTTAGTACTGATTGATGGCGTGCGTGCAGGCTCGGTATCTGCTGGCACAATGGCATGGCAGCATTTATCAAGCGATATGATCGAAAGCATTGAAATCGTGCGTGGTCCTCGCTCTTCATTATATGGCTCTGAAGCGATGAGTGGCATCATAAGCATTACGACCAGAAAGGGAAAAAAGGGGAAGTGGCACGGTTCTGCGAGCGTTGGCAGTAATCATACAAAAAGTATCTCGTTAGGGACAACAATCGGTAGCGATCAAACAAGTTTGAGCATCAATACTTCGTTGCTAGACACTAATGGATTTGATGCAAGAAACGGTGGAAACACTGATGATGATGGCTATAACAACAAAAGTATCAATCTAAAATTTGATCATAAATTTAATGATAAAACATCATTAGCGATTAATGTTCTTCAGGCGAAGGGTGTTAATGAATATGATGGATTTGGCTCAAATAGCGGATACCCTGATTATACGCCTACAGACTCGGATGGCGTGGATACCCGTGGTGATTTTCTGCAACAAAATTTTGGTGTGACCTTAAAAACAGCATTCTCAAAAAAATGGAAATCTGAATTTTTAGTCGGTCAGTTCAAGGATGAGTCTGTAAACTATGATAGCCAAGTATCTTTAGCTGATGGAGCCGTTAGTACGACAAAAAGCACGATTGACACTAAGCGCCAACAGTTTGATTGGAAAAATGAAATATCACTAAGAAACAATAAAACACTTGTGCTAGGCGTTGATCATCAAAAAGATAAAGCGACTAAGTCAGGTGATGATTATACAAAAAATAGCCGTAATAACACCGGTGTGTATGGCGAATTATCAGGTTCAGCGGGTGCATATGATTATCAAATATCACTGAGAACAGATGATAACCAGACCTTCGGAAGACATAATACGGGAAGCCTATCGCTTAGTAGAGAATTTGGAAACAGCCGTTTAACAGCATCGTATGGAACAGCATTTAAAGCACCAACCTTAAATGAGCTTTACTGGCCTAGCACGCCATTCTTTGTGGGTAATCCTGATCTTCAGCCAGAGGAATCAAAAACGTTTGAAGTTGGTCTAAAAACAAAGCTAGGAAAAGGTCGTTTCAACGCGAGTATTTTTCAATCAAAAATCAGCAATCTTCTTGCCTATCAATTTCCGACGACTGCAAATATCAAAAATGCAGAAATTGACGGGCTTGAACTTGGATATAGCAGGAGTATTGGCGCGTTAAATTTAAATACGAATGTAACCTTGTTAAACCCTCGGGATACTGACTCAGGAAAAGTGCTTGCCAAAAGAGCGAAGCAAACACTTAAAATTAATTTAGATCGTGATTTTGGTCGATTTTCAATGGGTGCATCATTGCTAGGAAAAAGCAAAAGAGCCGCTAGTTTTGGCAGTGGATTGGCTGGGTATGGCGTAGTTGATTTGCGTTCATCTTATAAAATTACTAAAAACGTAGAGCTTCAGTTAGATGTTAATAATGTTTTAGACAAAGAGTATAAAACCACAAGTGGTTACGATACGGATGGAAGAAACTTTATGCTTAGCGTCAGTTACAAATAAAAACCATCAGAGTAGTCTTTTGGGCTACTCTTATGTTTAGGAGTTTTACAAATGAATACATTAACAAAAAACCAAACATGGCTAGTTGCTGGCTTATTACTTGCAACCCTAATCCTCACACGCTCACATTTCATTACTCACTTTCAAGATGCCACTTGGGCGATCTTCTTTATGTTGGGTTTTTATGTGCGTAAAGCGATTGGCTTTCCTATTTTTTGGTTGGTTACTTTTGCGGTTGATCTGCTGGTGATTGAATCTAAAGGCGGGGAAAGTTTCTGCTTTACGGTTTCTTATCCGTTTTTGATTCCTGCTTATGCATCGCTTTGGTTTGCGGGGCGCTGGTTTGCAGGGCATTACAGCGAGAATTTGCGTGGCTTACTTTATTTTGTCGTGGCGGCAGTCGTCGGTATTACGGTTTGCGATATTATTTCTAGTGGCGGTTTTTACTGGTTCTCGGGTCGATTTGAGAATGTAAATATCAGTGAGTTTGCAGGGCGTATTGCTCGTTACTTGCCGATGTATATGAAAACCACGCTGATCTATTTAGCGGGTGCTGCTGTTTTACATATGATTGTTATTCAAGCAGGAAACCTGTGCGACAAGGCTCATCAATCCTAAATGCAGTGATTCGCATGATGGCGCGTGTTTAAACTTTCATTTAATACTTATACGTCAAAAGACGCTAAAGAAAACACTTACTGGAGATCAAGCTTACTCGTTACGTTTGATGCTCCAGTAACGTTTCTGTGTGCGGGCGATCAAGTCTGTTTGAATGATCAATATTCCATTGGCAACCAATGCATCAATCATAGTTTTGATAGTGCCGCAATCAAAACACTAAAAAATGAAACCCTTGATGATTGGCTAAGCGTCGAACTTGCAAGCCTTAAGGGAAAATGCCCTACCGTTTTGACCGCAGTACATGCAGAAAAATACCATTGTGTGAGTGAAGTGGTAAGTGGCGATTTTAAAGTTTCGGCAATTACTACCGCGGGTATCAAATCAAATGCTGTCAATGTGTATCATGATAGAAAGTTAGAGGCTGATGCCGCAAATGGCAAGGAAGACAAGGAAAACAAAGGGGCAGAAATAGGAACGATTAATATCGTGCTATGTATTAATGTTCCGCTAACAGAAACAGCCATGGCGCAGGCGCTGGGCATTGTTTACGAAAGTAAAGCATCACTGTTTTATGATAATAACTGGAAGAGCGCCTATTCCGATAATATCGCCACAGGAACAGGCACGGACTCTGTCATTATTGCCTCAAGTATAAATGCCGATACTGGTGTTGATACCGATGCTGGTATTGATAGCAATGTAAAAAAAGTGAATTACACGGGTTCTCATTCTGTAATAGCAGGGATGATTTCAGAAGTTGTAAGAAGCTCCATCGAATGCTCTGTTAAGAAAAGTGGGGGTCAATCATAATGGCTAATAATAGATGAGTATCCATCACTTAGTAAATCGCCTAAAAAGAGACTTAAAATGCCCTGTTTAATGGTTCAAGGTACAACCTCCGATGCAGGCAAGAGTATTCTTGTGGCGGGCCTGTGTCGTGTGCTCAAGCGCCGTGGTTTATCCGTTGCCCCTTTCAAACCGCAAAACATGGCGCTTAATAGTGCGGTAACGCCAGATGGTGGCGAGATTGGGCGCGCGCAGGCTCTCCAAGCGCAAGCCGCTGGCGTGCCACTTAGCGTTCACATGAATCCTGTCTTATTAAAACCCAATACCGATACAGGTGCGCAAGTGATTATTCAAGGTCACTCAATCGGCAATATTGAAGCATTGGATTATCACGACTACAAACCCAAGGCCGCCAACGCCGTTTTTGAATCTTTTGATAAACTGATCAGTCAATATGAAAATGTCCTCGTAGAAGGTGCGGGAAGCCCTGCCGAGATTAATCTACGCAAAGGCGATATTGCCAATATGGGTTTTGCGCTTCGTGCCAATTGCCCTGTCATTATTATTGCTGATATTGATAAAGGCGGTGTGTTTGCGCATCTTGTCGGCACGCTTGAACTGCTATCAAAAGAAGAACAAGCACTGGTTAAAGGCTTTGTGATTAATCGCTTTCGTGGTGATATCGCCTTATTACAAGATGGCTTAGATTGGCTAGAAGATTACACGGGTAAGCCAGTTTTAGGCGTGCTACCCATGTTGCACGGTTTACATCTTGATGCTGAAGATGCCGTGCCAAGTAATGTCATCGATGAGAACGCAGATGAGAACGCAGACGAGAACACAGAAAAAAGCAGTCAGAAGTTTAAGATTATTATCCCGCGTTTGCCTCACATCAGTAATCACACCGATTTTGAGCCACTTCGATTACATCCTGATATTGATTGCCAGTATATTTCTCACCTTGAAGCGATTCCACCTGCCGACTTGATTATTCTACCTGGTAGTAAAAATGTAGGTTTTGATCTGGCATGGCTTAAATCGCAAGGCTGGCAAGAGGCTATTCAAAAACACCTGCGTTATGGCGGTAAAGTAATAGGCATTTGTGGTGGATTTCAAATGTTGGGCGCGCACATTCATGATCCACTTGGCATCGAAGGAAAACCACAAAGTCATAAAGGCCTGGACTTGCTAGAAATAGAAACAACGCTACAAAATGAAAAGCAATTAACCAATGAAAAAGGAACGCTAAAACTGCCCAATAGCGCAAGCATCACAGGTTATGAGATACACGCTGGCATTACAACGGGCGAGGCGTTAAAAAGCCCTGCACTGGATTTAAAAGGACGCCCTGACGGAGTCATCTCAACAGACAATCAAATATTCGCCTGCTATCTACACGGCTTGTTTGACTCACCCGAAGCACTACAAAGTTTGCTCGAATGGGCGGGGGCTAAACCATCGCAAGAATTTGATATTAACAAACAGCGAGAGGTACAGTTAGAGCGCTTAGCGGATGCAATCGAGAAAAACCTAAATATGAATAAAATATTAGAAATTATGGAGAAGCCTGTATGACGGATTTTGTAAGCTCTTGGAGTGGCGGTAAAGATGCCTGTTTAG
>JALSLX010000018.1 GCA_026988095.1 Thiotrichaceae bacterium | reverse complement strand
TGACGCTTTTCTAGCTGATCAAACGAGTCAGAGAACACTGTTTTTCCTTGTTTGATAATTTGTACTCGATCACAAACAGCCTGAACCTCTGGCAAAATATGCGTGGACAATATGACACTATGGTCTTTACCTAACTCACGGATTAGCTCACGGATTTCTGTTATCTGAATGGGATCAAGCCCTACAGTAGGCTCGTCCAAAATAACCACTTGTGGCTGATGCAATATGGCTTGCGCAATACCAACACGTTGTTGATAACCTTTTGATAGGTTTGCGATGAGTTTATCGGCCACATCACCTAACCCACAGCGCTCAATTGCTAAACTCTTTACTGCTTGGCGTTTTGATTTTGGAATATCATGCAATGCGGCGCAATAACTTAAAAACTCATTACTCGTCATATCACGATATATGGGTGGCTGCTCAGGCAGATAACCTATTGACTTCTTAGCTTGCTGTGGGTTTTCTAACAAATCAATACCATTGATTTTAATTTCACCCGCACTTGGGGAGATATTGCCTGTTAGCATTTGCATCGTTGTTGACTTACCTGCACCATTTGGCCCAAGCAAACCCAGCACTTCACCTTTATGAAGCGTTAAATTAAAGTCGTTAACCGCGTGATATTTACCGTAGAAACGGTTTAGTCCACTCGCTTGTATAAGAGCTTGATTGCTCATTAGTGTTGAATTCCCCAAGTCCTGCTAATTGTTTTTATGTTTCTTGCGCAGAGTATAACAAAATTTTCAGGCATAAAAAAAGCCCGGAAAAACCGAGCTTTTTTTAAACTAACATTCTTATTTCAAAGGAGCTAATTATTTGATCTTTGCTTCTTTAAAATCAACGTGCTTACGAACCTTAGGATCGTACATTTTTTTAACTAATTTCTCAGTCATAGTACGCTTGTTCTTAGTCGTTGTGTAGAAGTAACCTGTATCAGCTGTTGATACTAATTTTATTTTATCACGCATAATCTATTCCTTATTCCCTAGCCTAAACCTTGATGCCACGAGCACGAACATCTTCCAATACAACATCAATGCCTTTTTTATCAATGATGCGCATACCTTTAGCTGTTAAACGTAACTTTACGAAACGGTTTTCGCTCTCAACCCAAAAACGGTGAGTGTGAAGGTTTGGTAAAAAACGACGACGTGTTTTGTTATGAGCGTGAGAAACATTGTTACCTGCTACCGGACGCTTACCTGTTACCATGCAAACTTTAGCCATGATAGTTATACTCCAAAAAAAGCTATGCAATTGCACAGATTGAAAAACAATATGAACAATTACGAAAATTTTATATTAAACACCAATAAATCTATGCAGGTGTTGAAAGGCGCGTAAGTTTATCTAATCAGCCCTGCCACATCAAGTTTTAATATGGTTTTATTTCAAATAACTACCGTAAAAAACTTTGATACGCTGGGTTTTCCGTTTCATCCCAGTGATCATAGCCCAAATCTTCTAAAAACTGACAGAACTGCGGGCGTTCATCAGGTGGCACTTGGATACCTGTCAGTACACGCCCGAAGTCAGAACCATGATTACGATAATGAAACAGGCTTATATTCCAATTTCCACCCATTTGAGTTAAAAAATGTAGCAAAGCTCCTGGACGCTCAGGAAAGCTAAAACGATAAAGCACTTCATTATTCACATCTTGTGCATGACCACCTACCATAAAACGCAAATGCACTTTGGCAAGTTCATTATCGGTTAAATCAAGTACGCCGTAACCTTGTTCTTCCAATGTTTCGATAATTTGTACTTTCTCTTCATCACCATTGCTTAGTTTTACGCCTGTAAACACTTGAGCTTCACCAGAGTCAGAATAGCGATAATTAAACTCGGTAATTGCACGATCCCCCAATGCCCCACAAAATTCTTTAAAACTATTAGGTCGCTCAGGAATTGTTACAGCAAGTATTGCCTCTCTTTTTTCACCCAACTCTGCTCGTTCTGCCACATGGCGTAAACGATCAAAATTAAGATTAGCACCACTGGTGATAGAAATAATGTGTTTTTCTTTTAGTTGATATTTCTTAATATACTTTTTCATACCTGCTGTCGCTAAAGCGCCTGCAGGCTCTAACATCGTTCTAGTATCTTCAAAAACATCTTTTATTGCTGCACAAGTTTCATCCGTAGAAACAGTCATCATCTCTATACCCAACTGTTTCACAATTTCAAAGGTATTTTTTCCTGCGAGTTTAACTGCCGCACCTTCTGCAAAGGTACCAATACTATCTAAGCCTACTAGTTTTCCACTCTTAATCGATGTAGTCATACTGGCAGCTTCCTCATGCTCCACTCCAATAACTTTTGTTTTCGGACTGATAAAGTCAATGTAACTTGCTATACCTGATATCAGACCTCCACCACCAACAGGAATAAAAATAAAATCCAAAGGCTCTTGGTGCTGTCGCATAAGCTCCATACCAATCGTTCCTTGCCCTGCTATCACATCAATATTATCAAATGGGTGAACAAAGCTATAACCTTCTTTTTCACATAAAGTCATTGCATGCGCATAAGCCTCATCAAAAGTATCACCTACTAATACAGCCGTTCCACCATAAGACTCAACACCTTTGATTTTAATTTCTGGTGTGATTTTAGGCATGACTATAATGGTTTTAATACCTAACTTCTGACCTGAAATAGCAACACCCTGCGCATGATTTCCTGCTGATGCCGCAACGACACCTTTTTTCTTTTCTTCATCTGTTAATTGAAACATGCAATTAAAAGCACCACGAAGCTTAAAAGAAAACACAGGCTGCAAATCTTCTCTTTTAAGAAAAATTTCATTTCCAAGGCGCTTTGATAATGACTTTGCCAAATCTAACGGCGTTTCATTAGCCACATCATACACTCTGGCTTTTAATATCTTTTCTATCATAGTATTTTTCATGAATTGGACTTTACGAGGACTTAAGCCGTTGCGCAACGACTATATCCTCATTGGTATGGATTTTTATGATCTGGTAGGTATGATGCTTGCATACATAAATTCTCGGAGTTCCCCCATGACACAAGATGAAATGAAAATAGCTGCCGCAGCTGCAGCATTAGAATATGTAGAATCAGGCATGATTGTTGGTATAGGAACTGGTTCTACCGCAAACCACTTTATTGATTTATTAGCGACTGTAAAAGGTAAGATTGACGGTACTGTAGCAAGCTCAGTGGCCAGCGAAGACCGCCTTAAAAGTCATGGTATTCCCGTGATGGATTTAAACAACGCAGGTCAACTATCAATTTATGTTGATGGTGCAGATGAATCTGACAAGTACCTAAATCTAATTAAAGGCGGTGGTGGTGCATTAACACGTGAAAAGATTGTTGCTGGCGCGAGTGATAAATTTATCTGTATTGCAGATGAAAGCAAACTAGTCGATGTAATGGGTGAGTTTCCATTACCTGTTGAAGTCATTCCAATGGCACGTAGCTATATTGCACGTGAAATTGTAAAAATGGGCGGAAAACCTATATTGCGTGAGGACTTCACAACTGACAATGGCAATATCATTATTGATATCCATGGATTAGAAATCATGGAGCCTGTCAAAATGGAGACACACTTTAACCAACTACCTGGCGTTGTTACGATTGGGCTGTTTGCCCAACGCCCTGCTGATGTTTTGATTTTAGGCACGCCAAATGGTGCCAAAGTAATTACTTAAACGTATATCACTAAAATATGGTTTAGCCAGCGTTTTGCTCTGGCTCAACCAGCCTTAAAGATTCGTTCTTAATACGCTCGTAAATCTCTTCACGATGCACCGCAATTTCTTTGGGTGCGTCAATACCAATACGTACTTGATTACCTTTTACACCAAGCACCGAAATAGTGACATCATCACCAATCATTAACGCTTCACCTACGCGTCTTGTTAAAATTAACATCCGCTTTCTCCATTATTTTAATTATGAACCACTTTCCTGAGGTCATTTATTATTATCAGTCTACATTCGTTCTTTTCTTATTCTTTTCATAATTATCATTTAGTATTTTTATTAAGAGATAACTATTTTTTCAGATAGACGGCGCTATTATTGCAAGAAACAGCTTAACTCAACCTTAACTTTACAGATTGTATCTAAAATACTTTTTATTTGGTGTCTTTTTAGTTTACAAATATGCGAGATTATATTGGAATGTAGCGAAGACTACTCTTTAAAACTTGTAAAATGCATGTAAAGGAGAGGGTGTATAAAAAGCTTTAAGATAAAAACACCATCATTGACCTAGGTCAAATGTCTCATGCAAACTTCTTACTGCAAGCTCTAAGTATTTTTCATCAACGACAACAGAGACTTTAATTTCTGATGTTGAAATCATATGAATATTTATATTTTCTTTGGCCAGAGCTTCAAACATATCTGATGCGACGCCAGCATGTGAGCGCATTCCACCACCAATGATTGAAACTTTTGCAATTTTGTCATTGCCACTACAGTTTTCAGCACCTAGTTCTTTGCCTGTAGCACAAAGTATCGCTTTAGCTTCTGCATAATCATTACGATGCACTGTAAACGTGAAGTCTGTTGAGCCATCCTCTCCAATATTTTGCACGATCATATCGACTTCAATATTAGCATCAGAAATCGGCCCTACTATTTTATAGGCTACGCCAGGTTGGTCTGGTACACCCGTGATCGTTAATTGTGCTTCATCTTTATTAAAGGCTACGCCTCGAACCAATACTTCTTCCATAATATCTTCCTCACGCGTTACCAGCGTACTTTTTCCTTCGTCACCTTCATCAAAACTTGATAATACTCGAATAGGCATATTGTATTT
>JALSLX010000017.1 GCA_026988095.1 Thiotrichaceae bacterium | reverse complement strand
CTTTTTTAAAATGAGTTGAAGTCGTTATTGGCATCATAATTTAAAGAGCCTCCGGACCAGTTTCGCCAGTACGAATACGAATGGTTTGTTCAATGTTAGTGACGAAGATTTTTCCATCACCAATTTTCCCTGTATTCGCGGCTTTGATGATCGCATCAATAGCCTGATCAACTATTTCGCTTGAAACGGCAGTTTCAATTTTGACTTTCGGTAAGAAATCGACAACATATTCTGCGCCACGATAAAGTTCGGTATGTCCTTTTTGACGCCCAAAACCTTTAACCTCTGTTGCTGTTAGCCCATGTATCCCCATGTCGGATAATGCTTCACGAACATCGTCAAGCTTATACGGCTTGATAATTGCAGTTATCATTTTCATTGTAGATTCCTCTTCTTTTGCTGTTCCGCACCATAAAAGTGCGAAATAATACCTCAAAAGCACAATGATTGGGAGTTATTGTTGTTTCTCCAGTTCTAATAATTTGGGGCTAAGGAAGGTGAAACTATTTAGCCATGCAGTAAATGAACTTCTGCATAGGTTTCTGAACTCATGCAGGGGATTTCTATGTGAGGACTAATAAAATCTCGTGGAATAAGTTTTGATGTCAAAAATAGTGTTAATTCTTTTTTTGCGCAGGTCATAGCCATGGTAAGTTTTCGAGTATTATCTTTATGGAGTGCGAGGTGTTCATCTGTTCCGAATCCGAGGCACTTTTCTTCTTTATAGATATGATGAAGCCCAACAATAAAGACGTAAGAGGTATTTTGTCCATGAGCGTGCAGGAGACTACAAATTCCAAGTGCATCTTTTTGATTATCATTGCCTTTTAATTCGGCGGTAGTTATATCCAAAGTTTGTTTAAAAATATCTTGATAGTGTTCTACTAAATCATTTTTAACTGAGATTAATAGTATATCGTCCAATTCAACGCCATTATTGATCAATATTTTTACTTCATTGAGCAAGCGGTTATCTTCATCTCTATGTGAATGAAAATGTAATAACGTCGGTATGGGGTTATTAGAAATATCGGGCAAATCCCGATGAATAGTTTTTTCAATATCGCGAGGTAGTCTGTGTAAATAAAAGGAACTTGCAGCGTTTAAGATGTAAGGATTTATTTCATAGTTGTTTAAAAGGCGGGTACTGTGCCCACGTAGTTCTAATCCCGTGTCTTGCCAAAGTCGGCAAGAGTTATAGAGTAGATGGTTTGGATCTTGAGCAATAAAAAGTTGGCCTGTATTGGGTTTGATAAGTTTCTTAATTAAATCAAAAGCAATGGGAGGAAATAGGTGAGCATCATCAAGTAAGATGTGATCATAGTATTCGTAGGAATTTTTATTTTGTAGTGATGCCCATAATAATTGCGGCACCTCCGTATCAATAAGTGTGTTATTAAGCGCTAATTCTTCTCTAATTGTAGTTAAGGCTTGCCAGATTTTTTTATATTGAGCGGTACTTAAACTAGAAATTTGTATATTTCGTATTGCTTTTATGTAGTCTTTTTCTGTGAAAATTAAACGCCCAAAAATGAAGTTCAGTTCCTGAGAAAAAACAGTCAAAGTAATATTTTTTTCATAAAGTTCTTTGCTTACTAAACGATCTACTAGCTGTGTTATTTGCTCTTCATCTACTTGTACTTGTTGTTTAGGAAAATTAAGTAACTCAGAGCACCACTGGTTTAATGAAAGAATATCAGTTTGTTTATCAGTGGGGTGGAGTGCGTAATAGCGTTTATTTAGCGACAATTGTGAAACATTGTCAGGAGTAAGAATTAATATTCTTTTACTTTCTGTGTTTTGAGCCAGTGATGAGTTAAATAATTTTGCTCGCTGAAGAATGACTTCAGTTTTCCCACTATTTTCAGTGCCATTGACGCCTCGTAAGTTAAAGTGTTCATTACGTGATTTATCATCAATGAGTAGAATATCATTTTTAATGGCTATTTCTTGTTCATTATCGAGTAAGCAGTTATCAACCTGATGGGAATAAATAGCAAGTTCTGGGTTAAAGATACAACGTAGGTGGTGGCGGGATGATTGAGATAACTCTTCTCCCATATAGGTATCAATGAGTTCATGTAGATTATTGCTGGCAAGCTTACTTTTCCCTAGTAAATAGAAGCCAATTGATTTAATGCCAATGTTGAGTCTTTCATCCTCTATATTAGAAAAAACCATTAAAAAGGGTGTTAAATTTGCTTTGTGTGGTTGAAGTTGTTCTGGAAGTAAACGATTCTGAAATCGTATTAACGCTATAAATTCTGGGTGGTTTATTAGTCTGTTCTTAATTGATTCTGGAATATTCTTTTGTGTATTATCGAAAAAATCAGAAGAAACATCGCTGAGGTATAAAAATAAAGATTGAGTTTTATATTGAATCCAAAATACAGATCCATCTAGCGCGGTATCTCCGTGACCTTCATCAAGCCTTTTTATGTACTGGACTATTTTGTAATCGGGACCAAGTTGATTGTACAAATTCTGGTGCAATATTTGAGCAACAGGCTTTGTATCAATACAAACTTCTGGAATCATTATGGTCATGTACTATAGGATCTCAAATGGCAATATTAGTAAGCGATAATATTAACATTTTAAAACTGAACCTAGCTTAAATGAGGGTGTGAATTAGTTTTAAAAGGGGTAAGATATTTACATAATATTTAACGTAAATAATTTATGGCTATATATGCAATAGGGGATTTGCAAGGTTGTTATGATTCATTGCAACGCTTGCTAAAGAAACTTAATTTTTCACCTGAAAGAGACCAACTTTGGTTTGCAGGAGACCTGGTTAACCGAGGGAATAAGTCCTTAAAAACTATTCGTTTTATAAAGAGTTTGGGCGATTCTGCAATAGTTGTTTTGGGTAATCATGATATAACTTTGTTGGCGATGCACTATGGTGTGTTACGTCAAAATTCCTCATTAAAAAAGCTATTGAAAGCAAAAGAGTGTGATGAGTTGATTGATTGGTTGCGTACGCGGCCTTTATTGCACGTTGATGAATCCTTGGGTTTTTGCATGGCACATGCTGGCATATCTCCTTTGTGGAACTTAGATGAGGCTCAAAAATATGCCAAAGAAATTGAAGTGTCGCTAAGAGGGGATAGTATAAAAATATGGCTTGAAAATGTATATGGTAACAAGCCTAGACGTTGGGCAAGTGATTTAAAATCTTATGCACGGCATCGCTATATTCTTAATGCCTTCACTCGTATGCGTTATTGCGATAAAAAAGATGGCGCATTAAATTTTTCCTTAAATAGAGCGCCTGTTTATCAATCCAAAATGCGTAAAAAAAATAAAAAGATCCCTTGGTTTCTCTGGTCAAAACGAAAAGAAATACCACTTCGGGTAATATTTGGACACTGGTCTAGCCTAGGTTACTATCAAGATGAAAATGTGATTGCGCTAGATACAGGTTGTGTTTGGGGCGGTCAGCTCACCGCAATAAGGTTAGATAGTCCGGTAATTACAGCCGTTAGCGAACCCTGTAAAAATAGAGTGTAATCAGGCTAAAAATAATGACAGATGAAATGGAATTAGATTCATTATCAGCACCAGCGGGTAGTATCAAACTGAGTATATTAGGTGATGATTACTTAGTTAGAGTGATGAGGCCATCGGCAGGAGCATCACTGCATGAATTGCAAATATCATTAAATCGAAACCGAGATATGCTAAAAGAAAGTTTTGAAGCGATGCATAAAACGTGCCGTGATGATTTTTTTAATCGCATAGAAAAAAAGTACGTAGATTATTTTTCTCCGACACAAAATGCGTTAGTCGCCAGAGCCAATATGGATTTGCTCATACCTTTGATTAATGTAAAAGGCGGAGTAGCTGCTTATGCCAGTAAGCTAGAAGGTATGCCAATAGAAAAGCATATCGAAAGACTACGCAACAAGGCAGCTAAGAATGTGAGAAAAGAAGGAATAAAAAGTAGAATAGGTGGGTTCTTTTTAATGCTTTTAGTATTGGCATTAGCTACCGCTATTTTATGGGTGTTTTTTTAAATCAAATTGCCTTAAATTTTGTTTATTGTTGTATAGATAATTGTATAGGTTCTTATTGTGAAACTCTGTATATTCCTAAGACTTGTACAGGTCTCATCGAGTAGGTTGAATTTTAGATAATGACACAAAATAAACCAATAAATATCATTTGTATGAAGTGGGGCGATAAGTACGGTGCAGATTATGTAAATCGCCTATACGCAATGGTACAACGTAATCTCTCCTACCCTTTTCGTTTTGTTTGTTTTACTGAAAATAAAGACGGAATTCATCCTGATGTGGATATAAGACCTCTCCCTAGCCTTGGTTTGCCCGATAATATTCCAGAGAGAGGCTGGCTAAAGCTAGCCACATTTCAACAACCGTTAGATGACCTAACAGGTACAGCTCTATTTTTAGATTTAGATGTTGTGATTGTAGGCAGTATTGATGAATTCTTCGATTATGACGCTGAGTTTGCCCTATGCTTTGATGAAAAAAAGAAGTCCCAAAGTATTGGTAATTCCTCTGTATACCGTTTTGAGATAGGAAAGCACGCTGAAGTACTTGAGTTTTTCCTTGAGAATTTTGAATATGTGAAAAAGCAGCATCGAAATGAGCAAGCCTATTTATCTTGTCAAATGAATGCAAAGCAGGCTTTGAAATTTTGGCCTAAAGAATGGACTCCTAGTTTTAAATATCACTGTGTTCCGATGTTTCCCCTTAATTTTTTCAAATCTACATTTATTCCTGAAGGGGCTAAAATTATTCTATTCCACGGAAAGCCAGAACCCTACGAAGCTGAAAAAGGTATCAGTGGGAAGTGGTATCGTTACTTTCGCCCTGTTACTTGGATTTCTAAATA
>JALSLX010000016.1 GCA_026988095.1 Thiotrichaceae bacterium | reverse complement strand
ACTGGCCCCCAAATTAAAGACTCACCACCTAAACCAATAGCTAAAGAAAATAACCCTGCAATTGTAGTAAGTGTCGTTATCATTATTGGGATAACTCGTCGGCGCGAGGCATAAATAGTTGCATGAGTGACGCTCATGCCTTTTTGCAGGCGGTCGTTGGCTGCGGATATGAGTACAATGGCAGCATTTACCGCTATACCTGCAAGTGCGACGATTCCATAAAGCGTGTATAAACTTAGTGGGTTTTGAGTGACGAGCAAGCCTAATATTACGCCTGTAAACGCCAAAGGCACGGTCGCTAAAATAATGAGTGGTTGAAAGTAACTTTTAAATTGTGTGCCTAGAATCAAATACATCAAGCCTAAGCCAACAAGAAATAGCTGCCCCATCGAGTTGATGCTTTCTTCAATATCATCTAACTGTCCAGCAAAGTCTAAATCAATGGATGGGAAGTCTTTTCGATGCTTTTCCCAACCTTCAAGCAATAACTTGTTTGCGGTTACAGTATCTAAATCACACTTACTGTAATCACGTTCTGTACCTTTTATTGCAGGCATTAGGCGGCATTCTACAAAGTCTTCTTTTACTGCCAATTTCGCAATATCAGCTTCTAAAGTGATGGCACGGCGGAAGTTGTAGTGGCGGATATTACCCAGTGAAATACCGCGCTCTTGCGTCATTAATTGATTGAGTGGAATGCTACCGCCAGATGGTGTGGGCATTCTAAAGTTAAGAAGATCACTTATATTGTTATTATTACTTTGATCCGCTTTCACGCGGATTTGTAATTTTTCGCCTTTGTCTTGCATCTCTGCAACTATTTCGCCATCTACCAGCAGACGTACCGCGCGGGTAATGTCAATGGGGTTGATGCCTGCACGGCGAATCGCATCGTGGTTCATTTTTAAGGTGAGTTCCATGCGCCCACGGCTGGCATCGTCGCTAATGTCTTTTATGCCTTTTATTTTTTCTAACACCCCACGTAATCGTTCACTGGCTTGTTGGATGATTTTATAATCATCGCCTCGCACTTTTACATTGATGGGTTTGCTAGCGGGAGGGCCACCTTTCATAATCAAAAATGAGATATTACTTGCCCCAATTACGTTGATGACATCATCACGCATTCCATCGACAATTTCTTGTAGGTCCCGAGAGCCTTGCTCTCTCGACAATAAACTCACCACAATTTGACCGTATTGGCTACCGTATAAAGGTTCGGTTTCTGTAAACATTAGACCGGCGTAGCTAACAACAGCACGTGCATCCTTTTCTTCTAAATGCGTCTTGAGCGTTTTCTCGACCTTTAAAACAGTTTTGAGTGTTTCTTCCATCGGTGTTGAAGAAGGCATTTCGACGTTAATATAAAAAATCCTTAAACTATCTGCTGCGAAGAAATCGACTTTTACCATGCCTGCACCGAGTGCGCCGATGGCAGTTAAAAACGCCAAAAAAATGGTCAGCAACGTCATCTTTGGCCAACGTAATGCTTTAATCAAAATCTTAGAATATTTTAATTGAATCCAATGTATAAATGATTCACGCCAGCGTTGAATTCGTGAGGGTTTAGTTAGGTTTAAATTTGCACCATGCACGTGCGCAGGTAGCATCCAAAAGGCCTCAACAAGACTAACGGCAAGTGCAATGGTGACCACCATCGGGATTACCATCATAAACTTACCTAAAATACCGGGTAATAGCATCAGTGGCAAAAAGGCGGCTATGGTTGTGAATACAGCGGTTGTAACCGGTAGAGCGACTTCTTTCATTGCGCCTGTGATGGCATCAATCGAGTTCATACCTCGTTGTAAGCGGTAGTAAATAGCTTCAACGACTACGACAGCATCATCCACCAACATACCTAAAACAATAACCACTGCCAATAACACACTAATGTTGAGGGTTTCACCCATAGCACTCAAAAGCCAAAAAGTGATGGCAAGTATGAAAGGAATCCCAATGGATGTTAGAAAAGAAATCTTCGTGCCTAAAAATATCCAAGCAACAAGCAAGACCAACCCTAATCCAATTAAGGCATTGCTCTGCATGATATTAATGGCTTGCGTGGTGGGCAGGGTTTGGTCATCAATCATGGTAAAAAACGTGCCGCTGCTTTGGTCTAATTCATTTTGTTCATCTACCCACTTGTTTAGGACTTCGACTAATTCGATAACATTCGTATTGTCTTGTTTTAAAACAGAAAGCAATACGGCAGGGTTGCCGTTAAAATTAACTTTTTGTCTCGCCTTCTTACGTGCGCGTTCTACGTTGGCAATGCGAGATAGAGGCACTTCACCGCTAATGCCTGTGATCGGCAATTGAGCAATTACCGTTGGGTCACTATTTTTACCTACTACTCTAACCAGCCAACTTTGTTTGCCAATTTCAGTTGTACCCGCAGAGGTATCTTGAAACCAGAGCTTTATAGAATCGGCTAATTGCCCCGGTTTTATTTGTAGTGATTCTAAAGCTTCGGGTATGAAATTTATGTGTAACTCAGGATCATTAAGTGCCACTGTATCAACACGGCTAACCCCTGATATTTGTTCAATAGCTTCTTCTGCGGCACTGGCGCGTAGGCGTAAATTTTCATCATCTGCTTGAGAGCTAACAGCAATCATCGCCGCAGGGAAGGCATTGCCCGACGTTATTTCAAGGATGATCGTGTCATTGGCTTCGCTGGGTAATAACTCTTGTACATTTTGTAATTCACGCCGCAAGTTTGCTAGGCGTTTATCGTAGAGTCGTTCAGGTATATCCTCAAAGCGCACTAAAATACTTGAAACACCTTCGCGACTATTACTCGATACAAAATACATATCGGGCATACCATTGATGGAAGCTTCGAGCACATCGGTTACGCGTTTTTCAACATCAGAAGCTGATGCGCCCGGTAACGAGGTAATAATGGTAATCCAATTAAAATTAATGGTTGGATCTTGTTGGCGAGGCATTGACTGATATGCCTGAAAGCCGACAAAAAGCGCTAACAAAAAAGTCAGATTGGCAAGCACATGATTTTGGATTAAACGTGAATACATGAAATTAGGCTACTGAACTTTTATCACATCACCATCTTTTACTCGATAGCGATTGAGTGTAATGATGCTGGTGTTTTTAGGTAAGTCTATAGTGCTTGGCTGTCCTTCTTGTGCCTTTGGAAGTGGATGGAATTTTGCCTTGCCAATACTTTCAACCACATCATGGGCAAGCATAATGCCTAATTTTTTGCCTCGTCTAATAATGTATTCGGCAGGTAACTGTGGTTTTTGGTCATTCCATTCAAGCCGACCTGATAATCCAGTAGCAATTTGAATGTTCTTTGGTAAAGACAAGCGTACTTCTTGAGTTCGGGTGGCTTCATCAATGGTTTGAATGATGCTTCGAACAGTGGCTTTGATTTTTGTATTGCCCGCAACAAATTCAAGCAGAGGCGACTTTTTTAGCTTTAAAATATCATTGGGTGAAAGCTTGGCTTTAACTTCCATGCTATCTGTTTGCATTAATCGAAACAGAGGCGTGCCTGCAGTGATAAGCTGACCCTGTTGCACTAAACGCTGGGTGATTTGCCCTGTAAAAGGCGCATTTATTTTGCAACGACTAATGGCTAAATCGGCTGTTTCAATAGAGGCTTTTTTCAAGTTTATATCGGCACGTGCAGTGAGAAGAGCTGCTTCTATTTTTTCAAAAGCATCACGAGGAATAATGCCTTTTTTAACTAGATTTTGATTGCGAGTTAATTGTTTTCTTGAATAGTTGACTTGTGTTTTAGCGACCTTTAATGCGGCATTAGCTTGTTTTTTTGCAAGTAAATAACTCCGACAATCAAGAGATGCTAGTTTTTGCCCTTTTTTAACGGTGTCGCCAGCTTCTACTTCAATTGATAGCGCACGCCCCATTATTTCAGCACTAATTACGGAGTGATTCAAGCTAATAACATTAGCTGGTGCGCTTAGTGTTGAATTGACAAGCAAATCTGATAAGGCTTTTGTGCTGACTATGAGTGGTTCACTTTTTGCACTAACATTTGAGGCGCTAGCAAGTAAGAAAATACTCAGAAAGCCATTTAAGGGCATTAATAGTTTCATAAGTACAATCTTTAATCATACCGATCGGTATGTCAAACAGAGAAATGTTATAAATTTGTTATGTTTAATAGACCCCCCTGTTTTTTGCTTTTTTGTACGCCTAGGCGTTAAACGGCAAGCTCTAATAATTGAGTTAGTCGTTTTAAAAAGCAAAACGATAAGCTCACTAAAAGTATATCGTTACACCTTCCGAAGGAAGTGTCGATGCTGGTTGAAGCAACGAATGCTCTCAATCAAAATACAAAACAGCGAAAAACAGGGGGGGTGGCTTAATAAAAACTCTAAATATTAGTATTTATAACATTTAAAGCAGTGGAATCATAAGTAAGGCAACAATATTGATGATTTTAATCAATGGATTGATTGCAGGGCCAGCCGTGTCTTTATACGGGTCGCCTACAGTATCACCTGTGACGGCCGCTTTATGTGCTTCTGAGCCTTTGCCTCCAAAGTTACCATCTTCGATATACTTTTTTGCGTTATCCCATGCGGCACCACCAGTGGTCATTGAGATTGCAACAAATAAGCCGGTGATAATTGTGCCTAGTAGTAAGCCACCTAAGGCTTGAGCGCCTAAAGTTAGTCCGACAATTAGAGGGACTAGGATAGGAAGAAGGGAGGGAATAATCATTTCCTTAATGGCTGATTTGGTTAATATATCAACGGCACGAGAATAGTCTGGCTCTTCAGTGTAATCCATAATGCCAGGTTTTTCTTTAAATTGGCGGCGAACTTCCACTACTACGGCACTTGCCGCACGACCTACGGCTTCCATCGCCATTGCGCCAAAGAGGTAAGGAATCATTCCACCAATAAACAGACCAATAATAACCATATGGTTAGAGAGATCGAAGGTTAAGTGTTGTCCAGTATGCACTGATAAGCCGTGCGTAAAGTCAGCAAATAATACCAATGCTGCTA
>JALSLX010000015.1 GCA_026988095.1 Thiotrichaceae bacterium | reverse complement strand
CTTCCAATCTCCATCATAAGGCTAGCTGTTAAATTCATAAACATATGCATGGCAATGGGTATGTAGAGTGACTTTGTTTTTAATTGTGCAATGGCCAGTATTATTCCAATAAAAAAGATACTGATGATTTCAAACCACCCATATTGCATATGAATAATTGCCCAACTGGCTGAGGTTAAAAGTATTGCACCAACCACGCCCATGCGAGTGTGACGTAACCCTTCTAATAAAAATCCTCGGAATAAAAACTCTTCAAAGAAGGGAGCAGCAACACCTACAGCAAGCCAAAGCATTAACTTATTATCAGCACTGTTGTAAACTTTGGCCATAAATTCAGGAGTTTCACGTTCTAAAAAAATATTCACGCCTTCCATTACAATAAAAACCAACAGCATGACACCAATCCATTTCAAAATGGCTTTGAAAGGTGATTCAGGTAAACGTAGCTGTAGATAGTTTTCTACGGGGAAAGGTCTTTTCAAAGATGCAAAAAGAAGGATGAGTCCTACTCCAACAATTGCAGAGGGAATTTCGGCAAGACTGATTAAATCACCATTATAGGCAAATTTATCGATAATCGTTTTAAGCTCTGCTTCATCAAGTTTCCCACCGCTAAAATCTATTCCTTCTAGGTAAGAGCCATATCCGATGAGGATACTGGATTGTAAAAATCCAAAAACAGTGAGAACTAAAAGCCCCAATCCAATTGTTCCCCAGAACCCCCAGTATTGTGGTACAGGGGGATTTTGTGAAGGGGCATCTACAGGGTTAGTCATGATTATGCTTATATTATGATGATTTGATTAGTTTAGTTTTGCTCATAAGGTCTTGAAGACTTAAGCGCGACTTATTAAATATCATCCAAAATATGCCTACGCCTAACAATGCAAAGACATAGCGTTTTAATGCATGGCCCCAAGTCATTAAATCACCTTCATTATTACTTTCATTGGTGACAGCTTTTATCTTCCAAGTTTTCATGCCAAGAGTTTGCCCGCGCTTTGTCCAGTAATACCCAAAGTAAAAAAAGCTAATCGGTACCCAAATATTTTTAAGCAATAAGGTGGTGATGCTATCGGCAGGGATGACAGTAATCGTTTCTTCGGCGCTAATTTTCACTTGTTGGAGAGTTGTTAACTCTAATTGAATGATAATTTGTTGAAGAATGAAGGTGATAACAATGATGATAAAAAATAAGATTAATACATCATAAATGATTGCTAGAAGTCGTTTTCCAAAGCTGGCATTTTCCATTGCGTTTATTAATCCTGTTTCATCATCAAAAAGTTTTTCAGCATATCGTGACCATGCTCACTAAGGATAGATTCTGGATGGAACTGTACACCTTCAATGGCTAGTGTTTTATGGCGTACTCCCATGATTTCATCGATTTCACCGTTATCATTTTCTGTCCAAGCTGTGATTTCTAAGCAGTCGGGAAGGGTGTTCTGGTCGATAACTAAAGAGTGATAGCGTGTTGCTTCAAAAGGCTCTGGAATATCTTTAAAAATGCCAATACCTTTGTGATACATAGTTGAGGTCTTGCCGTGCATAATTTCATCTGCGCGTACAATATCACCACCGAAAACTTGCCCGATGGATTGATGACCTAAACATACGCCAAAAATTGGGAGTTTACCTTGAAAGTGTGTAATCACATCAAGCGAAATACCAGCCTCGGCAGGTGTGCAAGGCCCTGGTGATAGCATAATGCGCTCGGGGGCTAATTCTTCAATCTCTTTTAGTGTGATTTGGTCATTGCGCTCCACGACGACATCAGCGCCTAACTCACCTAAATATTGTACTAAGTTGTAAGTGAATGAATCGTAATTGTCTATCATTAAAATCATCGGTGTGCTCCATCCAAGCCTGCGGCGGCTTGTTGAACGGCTTGAAAAATCGCTCTGGCTTTATTCATGGTTTCTTTCCACTCCAATTCTGGTTTAGAGTCATACACCACGCCAGCACCTGCCTGGATATGTAAGATTTCATCTTTGATGACTGCTGTTCGAATTGCGATAGCGGTATCCATATTGCCATTCCATGCTAAATAACCAATAGCACCAGAATAGATGCCACGTTTTACAGGCTCTAGTTCGTCGATGATCTCCATCGCACGAATTTTTGGTGCGCCACTTACTGTGCCAGCAGGAAAGGTCGCACGGATGACATCCATAGCGCTCATATCAGGTAAGAGCTTACCAATGACATTTGAAACGATGTGCATTACGTGTGAATAGCGTTCAATCGTCATTTTATTGGTGAGTTTTACCGTGCCAATTTTGCTGACGCGACCCGCATCGTTACGCCCTAAATCAATCAGCATTAAATGCTCGGCTAATTCTTTTGGGTCGTTTAATAGCTCTTTTTCCATGGCTAAATCTTTGGCTTTATCATGGCCGCGTTTACGTGTGCCAGCAATCGGTCGCACGGTGATTTCTTTGTCATCAGAAGGGCCGTCTAAACGCACTAATATTTCGGGTGATGAGCCAACAATATGAAAGCTGTCTAAATTCATAAAGTGCATATAAGGCGATGGATTTAGCGAGCGTAAAGAACGGTATAAGTCCAAAGGAGGCGCTTTGAATGGCACACTCAAACGCTGAGATAGCACCACCTGCATAATATCGCCCGCTTTGATGTATTCGCGTGCAGTTTCGACTGCATCCTTAAAACCTTGCTCGGTAAAGCCAGATACAAAATCATCTTCATTGATGATTTGGGGTGACTTTACCGCTTGATAGAGGTTTAAAGGTTCGCGTAATTTTTTAGCTAAATAATCTAAACGATCTTGAGCACTTTCGTATTCATCTTTACCCGCGTGAACGATAATAGAGAGGATGCCATTAAGCGTATCAAACACAACGACTTCTTCAGACAGCATAAGAAGAATATCAGGTGTTTTCAATGGATCTGGTTTATTTTTTGCCTCTACGTTAGCTAGTTTTGGTTCAATATAGCGAATGGTTTCGTAACCAAAATATCCAACCAAACCACCGTTAAAACGGGGCATCCCTTCAATTTCAGGGACTTTAATTTTATCTTTATAATCTTCTATCCACGTTAGCGGGTCATCAACAGTTTCGGTTGAGTCTACTTTGTGATCTGTAGAAACTTCGACATCATTACCTGTGACTTTGATAATAGTGCGCGCGGGTAAACCAATCATCGAATAACGCCCCCATTTTTCACCGCCTTGAACCGATTCAAAAAGGTAGGAATATGGGCCGTTGGCAAGTTTGAGGTAGGTGCTCAGTGGCGTATCTAAATCGGCAAGCACTTCGCGCACTAAAGGCACGCGGTCGTAGCCTTCTGCTAGATAAGATTCAAATTGAGATTTTGTAAGAGAGCTAGAATTTATCATGGTGTAACCTGTTTAACGTTTAGCTTGGTGTTGCATTGGTGCAACAAAGTAATACTGTCTTTTTTTCAAAAGACGCTATATCCAAAGCCAAGTGTTAAATAGATTATTCATGTGGGTCAGTTTAACGGATTTTTTTTGATTTTTCTATGAGATCTAATAAATTTTGTTGGGTCAATATAGCCTTGTGTATTTATTGAATAGCCTTGTCCAACAGGCATATCAAGCGTATCACGTATTTCAAAGTGTAAATGTGCCCAATACCTTCCATTTGCATTTCCTATCGTGCCGATTTTATCGCCTTTTTTTACAAGACTGCCTATTTTTACGAGTCGTTTATTTAAATGCGCATAGAGTGATTCTATCGTAACGGGTTTTTGTGTAGTCCCATAGTTATGGTAAATGCGGATGATATTTCCCCAGCCACCTTTAATATCTGCTGAGAATGAGACGATACCATCACTGATGGCATATACAGGGTCGCCAAAATCGGTATTTCCTCCGCCCCTGCCGTTCCAATCATCACCAAGGTGATGATTTTTGCCAAATTTTTGGGCATTGTAATAGTTCTTTGCGTTAGGTGCGCCAACTGGGAAGTCAAAAGACTCTGAGATAGGGCAGGATGATAGTAGTTCTGGCGTTGGGTTAGCAGTGGTTAGAGAAAAAAATGGTAATGTGATGAATGACAATAAAACTAAATATTTCATTTTTTATTTATTTAAATAGCATCAATATAAACCCAGTTGCCTTTCACGCGGGTAAATAGGCTTTTTTCTTTGTGTTGTTCAATCTCTCCCATAAGTGATGGGCTGAATCGGCTAGAGATAAACTCAACCATACCTTTTTGGTCATTCTCACCCCCCGCTTTGGTAGAGATGATTTTTAAGCCAATCAAAGTTTGCGGGCCAGAAGCCTTTAGGGTTTGTAGAGTAGGGCGTGTATTAGCATGCCATGTGCGAAATAAATATTGTGCCTCTCCCATGACATAAGCCGTATAACGAGAGCGCATTAGAGCTTCAGCCGTTGGTGCGTGCCCGCCTGATTTATGATATTGCCCACAACATTGCTCATATTGAAGTTGTGATTGGCAGGGACAAGTATCCTTTGTTTGTTTAGACATAGCCTAGTGTTTAGCCTTTCTTTATCATGTCTTTTAGTTCAACAAATGAATCAATCACAGCATCAGGGTTTGATTCACGAATATCAACCCCGTGGTTATAACCGTAAGACATACAAATAATATTAAAACCTGCTGCACGTGCTGCTTTAACATCCGAAGTTGAATCCCCTAGCATCAGTGAATTTTTAGGATCAGCGCCTAGCTCTTTTGCACCGTGTAACAATGGCAGTGGGTCAGGCTTTTTCTTAGCCAATGTATCGCCACTGATAACAATTTCAAAATCATCCCATAATCCTAAGTCTTTAAGAATTGGGTGAGTGAACTCTGCATCTTTATTAGTGATACAGCCAATTTTTATGCCAAGCGTTTGTAAATAATCCATACCTTCACGAACACCCTCGTAAAGTTTGCTTCGTTTTGATGTATTTTCGGCATAAAGCTCGCGGAAGATTGGCATCGCTTTTTCAAAAATATCAGCATCGTGTGGGGCATCAAGGTCATTGGCAATACCGCGTTCTACAATGCGAATAACGCCATTACCTACCCACTCACGTGCAGCAGC
>JALSLX010000014.1 GCA_026988095.1 Thiotrichaceae bacterium | reverse complement strand
GTAATTCCACAATATCTAACTCCATCCATGGCATAGTTGTTTCCTCCTATGCCTGATTTTAATGATATTGTGTTACCTATGTTCCCAGTTTAATCTGTTACCTATGTTGCCGGTTTATACAGGGTGGCTAAGTAAAATATCTGTTTAGACATCTTGAACATGAAAAAATGCCAAAATGATGCTATTTTCATCAATAATTTATCAATACAGCCAATATTCAGGATTTAATATCCCTGCAGGAAGAAAAATCTCCTCAGCTATTTTTTCTTAACTGAAAAAAGCTACCGTTCATTCGTGTTCTACTACTGACGTCATAAGATTTACCTTTTAATGCCCTCAAATATGGTAATTTTCTAACTTTGACAAAACAGTCACTTACAAATTACTATTTGTTACGATCTTGATCGAAGAATTTTTATAAGGAATTTAATTCATGAACATGAATGCAAAACTCTCAGTTTCTAGCGTGATACTGGCAGCAGTTTTATCAGGCTGTAGCCAACAACAGGTTATCGGTGGTTCACAAGTTGTTAACGGATCATCACAACAAGTAGCTAGTAGCTCACAGGTTAGTAGTGGGTCTCAACAATCACCTTCACAACAACAAGTTGAAAATGCAGCGCCGGTTATTGCTCAACCTAAAGTGGCTAAACCCGCCCCTGTTCGTGTTTATCGTAAAGCAGAACCTGTCAAACGTGTTTATACACGTACTCCTAAGCCAACACGCTCTATTAAACGTACTGGTTTAGGTTTACCACCTGCTAAGCCAGGGCAATGTTTTGCTAAGATTAAGATTAATGCAACTTACAAAACACAATCCCGACGTATTCTAGTATCAAAGGCCACTAGCAAACGTGTTCTAGTTCGTGCACCTCAATACCGTTTTATCAATCAACGCGTTCAAGTTCGTAAAGCTTATTACAAAACACGTACTATTCCTGCTCAATACCGTACCAATGTTAAGCGTGTAATGGTTAAACCTGCTTACAACACATGGCGTAAGGGTCACGGCGCAATCACTCGTATCGATAATATGACAGGCGAAATCATGTGTCGTGTCACAGTTCCTGCAGCTTATAAAAATGTTTCGCAACGTGTATTGGTTCGCCCTGTTCAAAAAATTAGAACACTCGTTCCTGCTGTTTATAAAACAATTAAGCAGAAGAAGTTTATTGCTCCTGCACTTTACAAGACAATTCGTACTCCAGCACGTTACAAGACACAAAACTATCGTGTTAAAACAGGGGGCGCACGTTATGCATGGCGCGCCGTTCTTTGTAAGACGAATGCACCTAAAAACTACCATAAGGCTGTCATTAAACGTAAACCTGTCGTGCGTACTGCATCTACGACTAAATACCGCCAATCTTCCGGCATTAGTCACCAAGATTATATGCGAGTAATGAATGCCGGCACTAGCAAAGCTAAGTTAAACAAAGCTAAAAAGGTATCAAAGAGAAAAGTACTTAAAACACAAGCAATTCCAAAAATGACTGTGCCTAAATCGAAGTCTTCTACAACTCAGTCACAGTCTAAAAGTGCAACAAAACAAAGTATTGTTTATGGTATTCAAAAAGCTCTAAAGACCAAAGGATTTGATCCCGGTGCAATGGACGGGAAAATGGGACCTGGGACTGCAGCAGCTTTAAAAGCATTCCAAAGTTCACGTGGTTTGCCTGTTGGTCAACTAAGTAAAGATACTTTCCGCGCTTTAGGCTTGATTCGTTAAGAAGAACCTGATTAAGTCGATTATGATTTAGCGCAAAAAAATCTGTCGCTATTTTTCACGAAGTGAAACGTAATAGCATTCTATTGCGCCGAGCTTCGTGGAAAATATCGGCAGTTTTGGCAAACTAAAAATAATTGGACTTGATTAGAATCTCCTTACTGTGTCTCGTTAGTTAAAAACTGTTTATTCGCAAATAGTTAAAAGCCTGCTTTAATATTAAAGCAGGCTTTTTTTTACCCAAAAAAACAGAAAATTAGGGTACTATTAAATCAACGTGATGAACAAACAAAGGAACTAAAATGGTAGAGATTTACGAAAAATTAGGGCTTTTTTATCTTGGTAAAGATATTGATAAAGAAACACTCGAAGCTACAGAAGCTCTAACTCTACTCAAAAACAAAAACTTCACCACCCATGCCACCATAATTGGTATGACAGGTAGCGGTAAAACAGGTTTAGGCGTAGGGATCATTGAAGAAGCCGCTATTGATAATATCCCCTCTCTCATTATTGACCCAAAAGGCGATATGGGAAATTTATGCCTAGCAGACCCTACATTCTCTCCTAAATCATTCGAGCCTTGGGTTGCCGATGAAGCTCGTGCAAAAGAGAAAGATGTTACCAGCTACGCAGAAAAAATAGCAGCAATGTGGAAAAATGGAATAGAAAGCCACTACCAAGATAGTACACGTGTAGAAAAATTCTCAAAAGTAAAAAAGACCATTTACACGCCAGGCAGTAGTGCGGGTGTTAGCATAAATATCCTTAGCTCTCTTGAAGCACCCCCAGCACAAATTTTAGAAGACAGCGACAGCTTTGCGGCCTACATTAAAACAACCGTCAGTAGTTTGCTCTCACTCATTGGTGTTGAAGCTAACCCTGTCGAATCTAAAGAATATATTCTACTCGCTCAACTTATCAGCACCTCATGGATAGAGGGTGACAACCTTAGCCTTGAAGATTTAATAGGCAGAATCATTAGCCCTCCCTTTAATAAAATTGGCGTATTACCGCTAGAAGCGTTCTACCCACAATCCGAGCGTTTCAAATTTGCGACAAAATTTAACGCTATTATTGCCTCTCCTACTTTTAAAATATGGCTAGAAGGCGAAAGCATCGATATTCAAAAAATGCTTTATGATGAAAATGGCAAAGCCAAAGTAGCTATCTTTTCAATCTCACATTTAAATGATGATGAGAGAATGTTCTTTGTGACATTACTACTAAACAAACTCATCGCGTGGATGCGTCGTCAAAGTGGAACATCAGCCTTAAAAGCCCTGCTTTATATGGATGAAATATTTGGATTTTTCCCACCCGTTAAGAACCCTCCCAGTAAAGAACCCATGATGTTATTGCTTAAACAAGCACGTGCGTATGGTGTCGGTGTGGTTTTAAGCACCCAAAACCCTGTAGACCTTGATTACAAAGGGCTTTCAAATATGGGGACATGGTTTATTGGGCGTTTACAAACCTCACAAGATATCGCTCGTGTCATCGATGGTTTAGGAGGAAAAGTAGGCTCTAGTTTTGACAAAAAAGAGATCAGCAACCTCTTGTCAAATCTTAAAAAACGTACTTTTTTCTTAAAAAGTGCCCATCTTGATGATATACGATTATTCGGCACACGCTGGGTAATGAGCTACCTTAAAGGACCACTAAAACGTGATGAAATTTCTGCATTAATGACAAATCAGAAATTACTTTCTAAGACTAAGAAGAAACCTGTTGTAAAGAATGTGAAAATCGAAGGCTTTGAAAGTTACTCAACACTCGATAGCAGCATTCCACAGCATTACCAAGTTTCTCTTAGTGATTCAAAACAGTACACTCCCAGCATAATGGCGGAATGCACACTTAATTTCTTCAATCAAACACGTGGTATTGATGAAGAAGAAAACTTTTGCCTATCATTAGACATAGAAAGTAATGCAAGATCATTAGAATGGGATGATGCTGAAACGAATGAGGAATCAAAAAATTGCTTTGATAGATTACCTGTCAATGCACCTGAAGAAGCGCAATTTTCAGAAGCACCTGAAATTATTAGTGATGATAAAAAACTTCGCAAAGCCACAAGCTCGTTAAAGGACTGGCTTTATCATGAACACAAACTAGAACTGTATCGCTGTAAATCGCCCAAACTGGAATCAAAACCGTACGAGTCATTAAGTGATTTTAAAGTAAAGCTAAGCGACATTTTAAATGAAGAAAAAGAAAAAGCCATCGAAGTATTACAGGAGCGCTACGCTAAAAAAGAAAAAGTATTAACTGATCGCTTAGATAGAGCAGCTGAAAAACTTGAAAAGGAAGAATCAGATACTACATCATCATTCCTCAACGTCGGTATTACTGTACTCGGCGCATTATTTGGAAAATCCCGAGCATCCATCGGGCGAGCAGGCTCACGTGTTTTAAAAGAACGTGGTGACGTCAACCGTGCCGAAGAGCGTGTCGAAAAAATAAAAGATGATATTGAAGAGCTAGAAGAAGAACTTACTGATAAGGTCGATGACTTAGTCGAAAAGTTTGATATTGATGAGGTTGATATTGAAGAATTTTCAATCAAACCAAGAAAAACCGATATTGAAGTTAATGATATTGCGGTTGTTTGGAAGGTTGTTTGATTGCAATATTAAATTTTCCATACTCGTGATACTTTGTCATAGACACAAAAAAGGAGCTAAAAATTAGCTCCTTTTTTGTGTCTATGACATTAATAATGTACTAAAAGCATTACTGCCTAATCCAAGTTTGTGTACGGCCTAGTAATGCAAAACCAATAAACCCTCTAACATCTAGTTTTTTACCACCGTCAGATAAGCTCATTTTTGCTTTGTAAATTTTACCGTTACTAGGATCAAGAATTCTACCGCCAGCCCAAGCACCAGTACCTGCTGGCTTTAAACCCCACATCATTATCATTCCTTTGATTGGCTTATCCTTATTCGTGCCTTTACACTCATCACAAATAGCATTTTGCTTCGTTGGATCCATAAGTTTAACGATACTACCTCGTAATGCATCCCCTACCTGCGTTATTTTCACAATACTCTTGGGCTTTCCTGTTTTATCATCAATTGTCACCCAGTTACCAATAGCAGAAGTCATATCTGCCGCAAATGCGGATGTCGTCATTAATAAAGAAAAGGCTAAAAGACTAAAAAGGGTTTTCATGTGGTTCTCCTTAGGGGATATTATATTTTGATTGATAAAAAACAAGCACTTACAACGTAAAAACTATAGCTAGTGCCTCTAACTATAGGATAGTTTCACTTAATTGTACAAATAAGGTATAAAAACCTATTTTAACTATACCACCCCCCCTGTTTTTCGATGATTTGTGTATTAAATAACGTACAAATCATCGAAAAACAGGGGGGGTGGTCTATTAAATTAGCACTTTTAAAGTATTAACTAACGCCTAAACCAACTGCGCTGGCTAATTTGATAAAATCAGGAAAGGAGGTATCAACATTAGCGCAATCATTAATGATTATTTCACCCTTTGCGCGTAAACCCGCTATCGAAAATGCCATTGCGATACGGTGATCACCATGACTATCAACCTCACCCGCTGTCAGTTGCCCGCTTTGGATAATTATGCCGTCTGGCGTAGCTTGTGCATCGATTCCACACGCATTTAAACCGTCTGCCATCACTTGTATACGGTCACTTTCTTTTACACGCAGCTCTTCTGCTCCTGTCAATACTGTCTTACCCGTTGCACAAGCAGCAGCAACGAAAATTACGGGGAATTCATCAATTGCGAGAGGCACAAGCGCTTCAGGAATATTAATACCTTTGAGTTGTGCCGAGCGGATACGAATATCGGCTACGGGTTCTCCACCGACTTCTTTCTCATTGGATAGCGTAATATCCGCGCCCATCAATTTAAGAATATCAATAACACCTGTGCGGGTTGGATTGATGCCGACGTGTTCCAACGTAAGATCAGAACCCTCGGCAATACTCGCGCCCACCATAAAAAAGGCGGCGGATGAAATATCGGCGGGTACGTCTATATTACAAGCGGTGAGTTTTCCGCCACCTTGTAGGCTGATGTGACTTCCATTTTCGCCTGTAGTTGTTACATCGTAGCCAAAGCCTCGAAGCATACGTTCTGAGTGGTCGCGCGTTATACCTGGCTCTGTCACACTGGTTTCACCCTCTGCATATAAACCTGCAAGCAAAACGGCAGACTTTACCTGCGCGCTAGCAATTGGCATATCGTAATGAATGCCTTTTAGTTTGCTCTCGCCTTGAATACCTTTTATTTTTAATGGAGGACGACCGCCCTCTTCTGTATCAATCTTTGCGCCCATCATAGCTAAGGGTTTGGTGATGCGATTCATCGGGCGTGTTGATAATGATTTATCGCCAATCAACGTTGATTCAAAGTTTTGACCTGCAAGTAAGCCTGTCATCAAACGCATTGCTGTTCCACTGTTGCCCATATCTAAATCTTCAGTTGGTGCGCTTAAACCATTCATGCCTACGCCATGAATAGTGACTTGTTTATTTTCATGGCCTTCAATATTCACACCCATTGCTCTAAAAGCATTCATGGTAGCGATGCAGTCTTCACCGGTTAAAAAACCTGTAACCTGTGTTGTGCCTGTTGCTAATGAACCCAGCATGATTGAGCGGTGCGACATTGATTTATCACCAGGAACGCGAAGAGAACCTTTAAGTTTACCGTTAGGAGTTGTTTTAAATACTGTATTTGAATTTGACATTAATTGAGGTTTATTCTTTAAATATTAAGAGGTAAGGGAATTTAGCATACCCTTTGGGTTTGTTCAGCTCTTTTGAAAGTACTAAGCTATAAATAGAATTAGGATTCAGGCAACACCCAATTAGGTCGCACATAATGACAGGTATAGCCATTAGGTATACGCTCAAGATAGTCTTGGTGTTCTGGCTCGGCTTGCCAAAAATCACTGGCCGCAGAGACAGCTGTTACCGCTGGAGCTGGCCATAAACCCGAAGTATTAACATCTTCGATTGTTTTTAGAGCGATTTGTTGTTGTTCTTCGCTAATATAAAAAATCTCAGAGCGGTACGCTGCCCCAGTATCGTTACCTTGTCGATTGAGTGTTGATGGGTCATGGATTTGAAAGAAAAAGGTGAGTATTGTTCGGTAGCTTGTGACTTCATTGTCGAACTCAATTTCTATCGCCTCGGCATGATTACCATGGTTTCGATACGTGGGATTTGGCAAGCTTTCATCACCTGTATAGCCAACGCGTGTGGCGATCACTCCCGTTTGCTTGCGAATTAAATCCTGCATTCCCCAAAAGCAACCACCAGCTAAGACTGCGCGCTCGACACTCATACGTTATCCTCAGTTTCTACCTGATCAATATACTCAGCATAACCTTTGCTTTCCATTTCATCTAAGTGAATAAAACGAAGTGAAGCTGAGTTAATACAATAACGTAAGCCACCACGATCTTGGGGGCCATCAGGAAAGACGTGTCCTAAATGACTATCTCCATGGGTTGAACGAATTTCTGTGCGAACCATACCGTGAGATATATCGCGAATTTCATTGATATGCTTATTTTCAATCGGCTTAGTAAAACTTGGCCAACCACAACCTGATTCAAATTTATCTGATGATGCAAAGAGTGGCTCGCCCGATACTACATCAACATAAATCCCTAGCGCTTCGTTTTTAAGATATTCCCCACTACCTGGGGCTTCTGTACCACTTTCTTGTGTGACACGGTATTGTTCAGCATCGAGCGATGCAATCACTTCTGTGTCTTTTTTATACTGTGTCATTATTTATCTCCGTAATTATTATATCCGTGTATCTTCGGGATGCACTGTTGTTGGTGCGTGTTGCTAATAATATTTATTGAACATAAGGAAAGTGATACATGACTATAAACAAGCTAACTAATCGATATTTCTATCTCGTGTTGCTTTAGCATTTTCAAATAAAGCTGTCATCCCTGCCTCATCTTCGGTTTCGATCATTTCAGCTAAATCAGATAAATCTTGTTGATAATCATTAAGTGCAGACAGAATAGCCTCTTTATTCTCTAAACAAATATCTCGCCACATCACTGGGTCACTGGATGCGATGCGGGTAAAGCTCTTGAAGCCTCCTGCAGCATAATCAAACACCGCATCACCATATTGAGATTTTGAAAGCGTATTAACTAAAGAGTAAGCAAGCACGTGAGGTAAATGGCTGGTTGCCGCTAGCACATCATCATGTTGTTTATAATCGAGTGTTTCAACCGTTGCGCCCGCTGTTTGCCACATGTCTTTTACACGCAACACCGCTTCTGTACTGGTTTCGGCAGTCGGTGTCAGTACAACTTTATGGTCAATGTATAAATCATCAATGGCGGCTTCAACACTGCTTTTTTCTCGACCAGCAATGGGGTGGCCTGCTACAAAGTTAGCGGAGGATTTATCACCAAAAGCTTCATTAACGGCATGAATCACACTGCCTTTTGCACTGCCTGCATCAGTGATAACAGCGTTGGGCTGAACATGATCAACAATACTGGCTAAGACAGGTTTTATCGCTCGCATCGGTACGGCAAGCAATATCATATCGGCATTTTGCACGGCTTCTTTTGGGTCTAATGTGTAGCTATCAATCACGCCTAAATCAACCGCACGTTGTAGGAGATTTGCATTACGACTACAACCCACAAATTTTTCGCAATAACCTGCTTTACGCAGTGCTAAAGCGAGCGAACCACCGATTAGGCCGACACCAAATATTGTGAGTTGTTTTATCATTTTGTGTGCAATACCTTTTTATCCTGTAAATCTATTGTCGTCGTGAAATGCGGTGATTGACTATGATATACCCAACTGCTCTAAAACCTTATCCAACGCATCCAAACACTTTTGGTTTTCTTCGACAGTGGATATTGTGATTCTCAAATGATTGAGCAATCCATAATTAGCAATTGGGCGCACTATTACTGCTTCACGCAATAACGCCTCATAAATTGGCATTGCGTCTTGTTCAAAATCTATGGTGATAAAGTTGCCTACAGTTGGAATATATTCAAGCCCACGGTACTGACAAGCTGCACGCCAAAACTTGATGCCTTTTGTATTAATTTCTACACAGCTTTGTAAGTGTTCATCATCATCTAATGCCGCTGTTGCCGCTAACAGGGCTGGTGTATTCACATTAAAAGGCTGGCGTACACGATTTAAGCAATCTGCAATTTCTTCACTACAAATAGCATAGCCTACTCGCAAGCCTGCTAATGCATAAATCTTAGAAAAGGTACGCGTAACGATTAAATTGGGGTATTTTGATAACCACTGCAAGGTATCAGGATAGTCTGGCTCAGTTACATACTCAAAATAAGCTTCATCAACCACCACAATCACTTCTTTTGGCACATTTTCGATAAAGCTATCTAACTCATCTGACTTAAGCCATGTACCCGTTGGGTTATTCGGGTTTGCAATGAAAATTACACGTGTTTTATCAGTGATTTGCGCTTGCATCGCCTCTAAATCATGACCGTATGGGTTGCCCTCGTCATCACTTGGCAATGCTTTTGACACTTTGGCCGTAGCACCTACGGCTTGCACACTAATTGGGTAGACTGCAAAGGCATATTCAGAGTATATCGCTTCTCGACCTTCGCATAAAAAAGCACGAGCGATCATATCCAATACATCATTTGAACCATTGCCCAAGGTAATTTGAGCTTGTGTGACACCTAGCTTACTTGAAAGCTTATCTTTTAAGGTAAATCCACCACCATCTGGGTATAAAGCTAGCTGAGGCACTGGATTTTGCAGAACATCAAGCACTAAAGGGCTTGGCCCCATTGGGTTTTCATTTGATGCCAATTTGAGTGTGTTGGTCACACCCAATTCACGTTCAAGCTCTTCGATAGGCTTTCCTGGGAGATAAGGCTGTAAACCTTGCACACCTTTTACGGCGAGTTCTAAAAAATTAGTTGTCATATTTTTTGTTTAGATTCTTGATTGGATTAGTAGTTTAGCTAAATTTGTTGTAACGACTAAACAATTGATTTTGGATATGATCCTAACACTCTCACTAACTCAGCCTCTTCTTCTAACTCTTTAAGCGCTTTAGCCACAGTCTCTTCTTGAATATGACCATTAATATCCATAAAAAAGTAATATTCCCAATTTGCATTGCGAGATGGACGTGATTCGATACGTGTCATATCCAAACCATTTGCCGCCAGTGGTGCAAGTAAATGATACAAAGCACCTGCACGATTTTTAGCTGAAATCATTAATGTTGTTTTATCAGCGCCACTTGGAGGTACATCTTGTTTGCCGATCACCAAAAAACGCGTTGTATTTTCTTTGCTGTCTTCAATATTTTCTTTTGCGATATTCAAACCATAGGTTTCTGCCGCGAGTACACCAGCAATCGCAGCCGCAGTCTTATCTTCAAATGCTTGTTTAGCGGCTTCTGTGTTACTAGAAACAGGGATACGTTCTGCATTGGGTAGATTATTATCTAACCATTCACGGCATTGTGCTAATGATTGCTGGTGTGAATAGATACGCTCAATATTTTTCCAACTACCTTCAGCTACATCAGGATGAGTCATCAAATTTTGATGAATACGTAACTTAACTTCACCACTGATTTTTAACGGTGAATTCATAAAAACATCAAGTGTGTATGAGATGACACCTTCTGTAGAGTTTTCAATTGGCACAACACCATAGTCTACCGTGCCATTTTCAACCTCTTTAAAAACTTGCCCAATTGAGCCTACTGGCACTGTTTCAACAGCTTGTCCAAAATGTTTTTTTGATGCTTCTTGTGAGAATGTTCCTTCAGGACCAAGAAATGCAACTTTTATGCTTTGCTCCAACGCCAAGCACGATGAAATTACCTCACGATAAATCGCTGTAATTCTCTCATTCGCCAACGGCCCTTTATTATTTTTTGAAACACGGTTTAAAATTTGAGCTTCACGCTCTGGACGATAAAACCAAATATCAGTTTCGCCTGCCGCTCGTTTTACCTTACCAACCTCTTCTGCACAGGCCGCACGTTTTGAAAGCAACTCCAGTATTTCGTCGTCAATTGCATCAATACAGTCACGTATTTCGAGCAGCTTTGTATTTATATCTTCACTCATTAAATATTTCTCTAAATGTGGCGTGCTTTCTAAGCAAATAGGGTTAGAAGAAAGGAACAGCTTTTAACCACAAAAAAAGCCAATAATGCAGTTGCCATAAACATAATGGTTGGAATCTTTTCAGGTCGTCCTTTATCGTAAATTCTGACCTCTTTTGATTTGGCAATTTGCACATCAATAGATTGCCCTACTTTTAAATTTGGCAGTGGAGTTTTAGTCTTAAATTGCAGTATTTCTCCTGCCAATTGATACTCAACCATTGGCAAGCTTAATTCACCAATATCAGCAATTTTTATAATTTTTCCTTTTATAATTTCAGCATTTTTGTACTCTAAAATACTACACAAAGACACTATAAGAATTAAAAATAGCAATAGTGTAATTACCACAAATGCCCAACCAAACAATAAATTGAATATTGCATCTGAACTTGTAATCTTTTCCATTATTTCCCACTTATACTTACTTTATTTTAAATAACCCTAAGTTTTAGCATACCTGCTATTTTTGATAACTTCGATTGTATATTTTCATCAATTTTAGCCTCAACATCCATTAATGTCACAGCAACATTATCTCTGGAATTATTAACCATGTGAATAATATTTGAACCAGCTTCACCTAGAATATGAGACACCTGTCCAACCATACCTGGAATATTTTCATGAATCATAGACAATCGTGTATTCCCTGCACGAGGTAGATCAATCGTAGGCATATTTACAGAATTCAAAATTGTACCATTTTCTAAGTAGTTTTTGACTTCATTTGCAACCATCATTGCACAATTTTCTTCTGCTTCTGCTGTAGATGCGCCAAGGTGAGGGAGTGCGATAACACGACCATGATTATTCAAAAGATTTGAAGGGAAGTCACATACATAGGAATAAACTTTGCCCGTATCCAAAGCATTACATACTGCTTCATCATTGATGATTCCATTACGTGCGAAGTTTAAGATAGTGACATTATCTTTCATACTTTTTAAGCTTTCTGCATTGATCAGGTCTTTTGTAGCTTCAACCAACGGAACATGAAAGGTAATAAAATCAGACTCTTGTAATAAATAGTTAATATCTGATGCCTTTTCTACATTTGCATCTAACTCCCACGCCTTCTCAATAGAAATTAGTGGATCAAAACCAATAACCCGCATCCCTAAAGCACGTGCAGAATTAGCAACTAAAACACCAATAGCACCTAAACCAACTACACCTAAAGTACGACCTGGTAGTTCAAAACCACCAAAATTCTTTTTCCCTGCTTCAACCTGTTTAGTAATTTCATTATCATCACCTTCAAGATTTATCGCAAAATCACGCGCTAATATCAAATTACGGCACGCCATTAACATTCCTGCTATAACTAGTTCTTTTACTGCATTAGAATTCGCACCTGGCGCATTAAAAACCACCACTCCAGCATCGGACATTTTATCTAAAGGAATATTATTGACACCCGCGCCTGCGCGTCCAATTGCTTTTAACGATGCAGGAATCTCCATCTCATGCATTTTGAATGAGCGCAGTAAAATAGCATCAGGGTTATCTGCTTCGTCTGAGACAATGTATTTTGCAGCTGGCAGCAGGCTTAAACCTTTATCTGAAATATTATTTAATGTTTGAATTGAGTAGGTCATTTATTTACCCATATTTTTTTTCAAAGTCAGACATCATTTCAATCAGCTTATCAATTCCCTCTTCTGGCATTGCGTTATAAATACTGGCACGCATACCGCCGACTGAACGATGACCTTTTAACGTGACTAAACCACGTGCTGAAGCTTCTTCTAAAAAAATAACATCAAGGTCTGCGTTGGCTAATGTAAACGGTACATTCATCAACGAACGACAGTCTTTATCAACAGGGTTTTTATAAAAATCTGAAGCATCTATCGCCTCATAAAGCTTACCAGCCTTACGTGCATTAATTTCACCAATACCTTCTAGGCCACCCTTCTTTTTAATCCATTTGAAGACTAAACCTGCTAAATACCACGCATAAGTCGGTGGAGTGTTGTACATAGAATCATTACTGCCGTGAATATCATAATTTAGCATTGCAGGACATACATCCATCGCATGGCCAACCAAGTCTTCACGAATAATCACGATAGTTAAACCTGCAGGGCCAATGTTTTTTTGTGCACCTGCGTAAATCATGCCGAACTTAGAAATATCCATTGGGCGAGTCAAAATATTTGAAGACATATCCGCAATTAAAGGAATATCACCTGTTTCTGGAATAAAGGGAAACTCCACACCAGCAATAGTTTCATTTGGGGTGTAGTGCAAATAAGCAGCATCAGGGTTTGTATCCCAGCTTTCATAAGGTCGCACTGTCGTGAACTTTGTATCTTCTGTGCTTGAAACCGTATTGACAGAGCAATAACGATTCGCTTCTGCGATCGCCTTTTTAGACCATGCGCCAGTATTCACATAATCTGCGCTATCGTTTCCTCGTAACAGGTTCAGCGGGATAGCGGCAAACTGTGAACTTGCACCACCTTGTAAAAATAACACTTTATAATTATCAGGAATTTCCATGATTTCACGCAGATCGGCTTCTGCCTCAGCTGCGATTGACATATATTCTTTACCACGGTGAGACATTTCCATCACCGACATACCACTACCATTCCAGTCCAACATTGCTGCTTGAGCTTGCTCTAAAACTTCCTGCGGCAACATCGCTGGCCCGGCACTAAAATTGTATTTACGTGTCATCATTAATTCCTATATTAAAATTTAAAATTTGAGACTAGTTTTAGCATGAAGCCGAAAAGTTACATTTGAAATCAATGCACTTCTTGATCTTCAGGTATTGCTGAAGGTATTTGAGGGGCATGCGTAAAAGGAGTTGATAAAGAAATATTTTTTTCAATCGAAGCTTCTAGCATTAATTGCAATAGGCGTTGCCTAGTCAACATAAGCTTCTCCACTTTCTTGGTGTAATAATAAAGTACCCATTCGATTGCATGATCACCTGTGTCATTTATACCAAATTCAAGATCATACTGTTCTTCAATCTCAACGCTGACATCATTTTTTGCGCGCTCATAAACCGTTTCAAACAAATCTCTTACCGCATCGGCTGAAACATCATAGCCAATCTTAAACTTTAAGTTTTCTCGCAAGCCTTTTGCAGATGCAAATTTAGATAAATTATGAACGGTGAAATCACGTAGTTTAGAATTTCTAATCATAACGCGATGATTATTAACAATATTTAAAATTACCGTATGGAAAACTTTAGTCTTATAAACTAGCCCATATATCTGCTCGCCATCATTAAACTGGATGACATCTCCCTCAGAAAACATATCACTATTAAGAATAATAAGGCCATGAAAAATATCAGGCGCCCAAATACTAGAAGTAAGCGCAAGGAAAACGCCAATAATACCGATGACACCGCCAGCTTCTAAAAGTGAGTCAAAACCGAGTAAACGAATGATACTGAGTAAAGCGACAATACCAATAAAAACACTACTAAAAATACTTAATAGTCGAGTTTGATAAGTAGATGAATAACGTTTTTTACCTTGAATTTCTCGCTCTTTACCATACTGCCGTACTAAAAAAGCGTGAGCTAAATGCATGGCTAAATAGGCAAAATAGATAATCGCCAATACTGCGAGAATATTAAAACCTAGGCCTTTAGTTTCTAAACCTTTATCACCTTGAAAGAAACGAAAATAGCCGTAAGCAAGCATTATAAGCAAGTTTAATGCTCTAAAAATCATTACCTTACGAGAAAAATTAAAGACTTTTTCGGGGTTTGAATAAACCTGTTTCAATATTTGTTTGGCAAAGATTAGAAGCAGGATATTGACGCCAATGATGACGTAACCCAAGGTATCAAAACGATCAATGAACAAAGAAAGTTGATCCATTTGGCTAAGTCTCTATCGAAACAAGCGTAAAAGGGACTAAAAAGAGGTTTCTAGGGACGTTTTTATAAGCCACCCCCCCTCTTTTTCGATGATTTGTAATCCCTAATTTGATATTTAGCTACTCTTCGTTAGTTGTTTCTTCACCAGAATCATTATCATTACTTTCAACCGTTGATTCTTCGCTCTCATCATCGTCATCATCCATGCTAGCAACTTGTACTAACTGCGTAAGGTTTTCACCTTTACCCAACTTAATCAAACGTACGCCTTGAGTATTACGACCAACAACCGAGACATCAGCAACTTTCGTTCTTACCAATATACCGCCATTGGTGATTAGCATAATTTCATCGTCATCAATAACTTGTACCGCACCGATTGATGCACCATTACGATCAGAAGTCTGAATAGCGATTACTCCGCCACCGCCACGATTTTGAGCTTTAAATTCTTCAACTTCGGTACGTTTTCCGTAGCCATTCTCAGTTGCCATTAATAGACGACCTTCACGTAATACAATAAGCGCATTTACCGTTTGATCTTTCGCCATTTTAATACCGCGAACACCAGCAGCCGTTCTGCCCATGCAACGCACATCAGATTCTTTAAAGCGAATCGCCTTGCCTTGGGTACTGAACAACATAACCTCGTCATCCTTCTCAGTCAGCGCCACATCGACCAGCTGAT
>JALSLX010000013.1 GCA_026988095.1 Thiotrichaceae bacterium | reverse complement strand
CGAACACCAGCAGCCGTTCTGCCCATGCAACGCACATCAGATTCTTTAAAGCGAATCGCCTTGCCTTGGGTACTGAACAACATAACCTCGTCATCCTTCTCAGTCAGCGCCACATCGACCAGCTGATTACCCTCATTCAATGTAAGTGCGATCAAACCTGATGAACGCTGATTTGAGAATGCTTTTAATTCTGTCTTCTTAACGGTACCGTCTTCTGTCGCCATAAAGATGTATTTATCATCTTCATATTCACGGATTGGCAAGATGGCTTGTATGCGTTCATCCTCTTCCAACGGCAATAAATTCACAATAGGTAGACCACGTGAAGTACGGCTACCCATAGGTAGTTGATACACCATCAACCAGTAAACCTTACCTTTTGAGGAGAAACACAACACGGTATCGTGCGTACTTGCGACAAAGAGTTTTTCGATAAAGTCTTCATCCTTCATCTTGGTTGCCACTTTGCCACGCCCACCACGACGCTGTGCACGATATGTATCGACTGGCTGAGCTTTGGCGTAACCTTCATGAGAAAGCGTAACCACAACATCTTCTTCAGGGATCATATCAATATCATTAAGATCTTCACCCACGGCATTAATTTGGGTCAAACGCTCATCACCGTACATTTCAAGCATTTCGAGTAATTCATTACGAATAACTAGCATCAAACGTGCAGGTGAGCCTAAAATATCTAAGAAGTCGATGATTTTTGATAATAGCTCTCGGTATTCACCCAGAATTTTATCTTTCTCTAAACCCGTTAAACGATGTAGTTGTAAATCTAAGATCGCTTTAACTTGAATCTCGGTTAGCCAGTAACCGTCATCCTTCATACCAAAACGTGGGTCTAAGTTTTCAGGACGCGCCGTTGAAGAGTCACCTTTTTCAAGCATTTCTAAAACAATATCTGCATTCCACGCTTGCTTCAACAAACGCTCACGCGCCTCTGTAGGATTAGCTGATGAACGAATCAAAGCGATTATTTTATCAATACTACCCAGTGCAACCGCCAAGCCTTCTAAAATATGCGCACGCTCACGTGCTTTGCGAAGTAAATAAATAGTACGACGCGTAACCACTTCACGGCGATGGCGAACAAACGCTTCAATGATTTCTTTTAGGTTAAACAGCTTAGGAGCGCCATCAATGATTGCAACCATATTGATGCCAAAACTGGTTTGCATCTGTGTCTGCTTAAATAGATTATTCAGTATGACTTCAGGAACCTCACCACGCTTTAGCGTGACAACCATGCGCATACCGTCTTTATCCGACTCATCGTTTAGTTCTGAAATTCCTTCGATTTTTTTATCTTTTACCAGCTCAGCTATTTTTTCAATGAGACGAAGCTTGTTTACCTGATACGGTAGCTCTGTCACAACAATTTTTTCACGACCGCTTTTCTCGGTTTCAAAATGTGCGACAGCACGAATTTTTACACTACCTTTACCTGTGTGATAGGCCTTCTTGATACCATGCGCACCATTGATAACACCTGCCGTTGGAAAGTCTGGCCCAGGTAAGTGAACCATCAAGTCATCAATGCTCAATTCTGGCTCGTCAATTAATGCGACCGTGGCGTTGATAACTTCGGTAATATTATGTGGCGGAATATTCGTCGCCATACCCACCGCGATTCCTGAAGAACCGTTGAGCAATAGATTTGGTAAGCGTGTTGGGAAGACTACTGGCTCAAACTCAGAATCATCGTAGTTACCCTGAAAATCGACCGTCTCTTTATCCAAATCAGCCATGAGATCATGGGCAATTTTCGCCATACGCACTTCGGTATAACGCATCGCGGCAGGTGAATCACCATCGACCGAACCAAAGTTACCTTGACCATCGATAAGCATATAACGCATCGAGAAAGGCTGTGCCATACGAACCATTGTGTCATAAACGGCAGTATCACCATGCGGGTGGTATTTACCGATAACATCACCAACGATACGCGCTGATTTTTTGTACGGTTTATTGAAGTCATTACGAAGATCGTTCATCGCAAATAAAACACGGCGATGCACAGGTTTGAGACCGTCCCGAACATCAGGCAAGGCACGCCCAACGATAACGCTCATGGCGTATTCGAGATACGATTTACGCATCTCATCTTCAAGATTAATCGGGATTATTTCTTTCGCGAATTCAGCCATAAACGAGGGTATCTTTTAACTAGTAAAAAGTGTCGCTGGAGTATAGCAGAATGGTAGTAAAATTGTACTTTTTGCGGGCTTAATTGAGGAAAGATTGATATCAATTATTAACATATTCAAGAGTTGTAAAGCCAGCTCTTAATCTATTGAAATTATTTGAAAAACAGCGATAAAAAGGAGACTTACACTCCATAAGGACCTAAAACTCCGTTTTTAATTACCCACCCCCCCTGTTTTTCGTTGATTTGTATTTAATTCACCCTTAAGGAGAACCTGATCAAGTCCAATTATTTTCACGCTTGCCAAATCTGCCAATATTTTCCACGAAGATCGGCGCAATAGAATAACTCTTACGTCTTACTTCATGAAAAATAGCGACAGATTTTTCTGTGCTGAATTCTAATCGACTTGATCAGTCTCTCCTGAAAAAACCTACTACTAATCAAACATTTTTTGCCAATAACCTACATCTATCCATTCTTTGTGTTTATAGCCCACTTCTTTAAAATGAGCGACTTTTTCAAAGCCCATCTTCTCATGCAATCCTACACTAGCAAGATTTGGCAAAGCAATGACTGCCATAACGCTTCTCACTGATCGGGTAGTTAGCTCATCAAACAATGCTTCGTAGAGTTTTGTACCTATCCCCTTTCCCTTGCTATCATTAGACGTGTAAATTGTAGACTCTAATGTAAATCTATAGGCACTTCGAGCCTTCCATTTATCTGCATAGGCATAAGCGACAACTTTCCCCGCATCTTCATAAACCAACCATGGGTAATCTATTGATTGGGTCGCTATGCGTTGCTCCATTTCATTATAGGAGATCGCATTCTCTTCAAATGAGATTGGAGTGTTTTTCACAAAATAGTTATAGATATCACAGATATCTTGAACATCGTTTTCAGTTACAGGTCGAATCATTTTTCGGCCTTTTTTACAATACTTCGATCTACCGAAGAAAATACGCCACGCAAAATATTTACTTCGCTTTCATCTAGTTCTGCACGAGTGAAGACATTGCGTAGTTTTTGCATTATTTCACCAGGATGGTTTTTAATAATGAAGCCAGTGTCTTTTAGAGTTGATTCCATATGCGTATAAAGTTGCTCTAATGAATCTGTAGTGGGTAGATGCCTGAACTCTTCGCTTTTCTCTATCTGTTCTGTCTGCTCTACTTGTTTAAATATCTCATAACTCAAGGTTTGCACCGCAGCTGCAATATTTAACGAGCTGTAATCAGGATTTGTGGGAATCGTTACGCGGTATTTTGCCAGTTGCAAATCTTCATTGGATAAGCCCATACGTTCTGGACCAAACACTAAGGCAACTTTATTATTTGCTGATTCAGAATATAGCTGTTGAGCGCACTCTTCTGGGTTAAGTTCGGGTAAATCATAACCGCGCGTACGTGCTGTACTGGCAATAACCACTGTGCAATCTTTTACGGCATCGTAAAGCGTTTCAACAACTTGAGCATTTTCAACCACGTCACTGGCACTCATCGCCATTTGCAAGGCATCCTGTTTACCTGATGCTGTTCCAAAATCTTTGGGGGATACCAAACACAGATTGGTCAGTCCCATTGTTTTCATGGCGCGTGCTGTTGAGCCTATATTGCCCGAATGAAAGGTACGAACAAGTACCACACGAATATTGCTCAACATTATTTTTGACGACTACTGTCAGAAATGGAGTAGTGGCTTTCAATATAGGCATCAACAAGCTGCTGAAATTCTTGTGCAATGTTATCGCCTTTTAGTGTGACCGTTTTCTCCCCATCTTCATACACCGGTGCTACGGGTTTTTCACCACTACCCGGTAATGAGATGCCGATATTAGCTTGCTTGCTTTCACCTGGCCCATTGACCACACAACCCATAACAGCAACAGACATTTCTTCAACACCGACATATTTTTCGCGCCACACGGGCATTTGTTCACCTAAATAGGTTTGGATATCTTGCGCTAAATGCTGAAAGTAATCACTGGATGTACGTCCACAACCGGGGCAGGCTATAACTTGAGGAGTGAATGAGCGCAAACCTAGCGATTGTAAAATTTGTTGACCGACAATGACTTCTGTCTCACGCGCTTCACCCGGTTTTGGTGTAAGAGAAATACGAATAGTATCGCCAATACCTTGCTGCAATAATATTGCTAAAGCAGCGGTTGATGCGACTACGCCCTTATTACCCATACCCGCTTCTGTCAAACCTAAATGCAGTGGATAATCACATTTTTCGGATAGCTCTTGATAGGCTCTAATCAAGTCTTGAACCCCACTGAGTTTGCACGAAATGATAATTTTATTGTGAGCTAAACCGTATTCTTCGGCTTTTTTAGCACTATCCAATGCTGATTCAATCAAGGCATCGTGTTGGACTTCTGATAAGTCTCGCGGGCTTTCTAGTTTAGAATTTTCATCCAACCTTTTTGCTAGTAGTTGTTGATCTAATGACCCCCAGTTCACTCCTATTCTTACCGCTTTATCATACTTAACCGCAAACTCAATCATTTGGGCAAACTTCTCATCGCCCTTTTTCCCCTTGCCAACATTACCAGGATTTATACGGTATTTTGCCAAGGCTTTGGCACATTCGGGTACGGCTGATAATAGCTTGTGACCATTAAAATGAAAATCTCCTATTAATGGCACATCACAACCCATCTTATCTAAACGCTCACGGATCTCTGGCACGGCTTCTGCAGCTTCTATCGTGTTTACGGTAATTCGTACAAGTTCAGAGCCTGCCTTTGCTAGTTCTGCCACTTGTTTAACCGTGCGCACTACATCGGCGGTATCGGTATTGGTCATTGATTGCACAACCACTGGCGCGCCACCACCAATAACTATCGAACCGATTTTTACTTGAACCGTTTTAGTCATATAATTTGAGTTTTTCATGGTTAAATGGGGTTCTATAATAGGAAAGCCTTTAACTTCGTTGATTGACTTTTTATCCAGCGCTGTCTTTTTAATTATTTCATTAATAGTTATCTGTTCTATTGGATGAATAACCTCCCCAGCAATTTCTGCCAACGGGAATAGAACAAAAGGAAATTTTAAGATCTCTTTGCGGGGTAAATCCTTTTCGGGTTGTAGAATCAAATCACCGTATAATAGGATGTCAACATCGAGTGTTCGATCTATAAACTTATCATTATCGCGTTTTCGTGCGTGTTTATACTCTAAAGATTTTAAATAGGTATTTAGCGTATCAAAACTAAGGTCAGTTTCTAACTTCGCTGACAGATTAATAAAAGGATCACCTGTGAAACCAAAGGCTTCGCTTTCATAGGCTTTTGAAAAAACTATACCGTTGAAGTCTGCACGTAATTGATCAACGCAAGATTGTATATTCTTCTCTCGATCAATATTACTGCCTATATCTAAATATACCGTAACCATCTAATCTTGCTCGCGTATCCGTTCAATTGTCACACCAACCTCAAGCGAGTCTGTCACCGCCATAGGTTTACCCAATGATACCTTAATCCACGGGATATTCATTTCCTTTAAAAGAAGAGCCGCTATATGTTCTGCCAACGCCTCAACTAATTCAAACTCACTTTTTTCAACAAGCTCTTTAACCAAATTTGCTGCGGCTTTATAGTTTAAGGTATCTTTTATATCATCAGATTGTGCAGCTTTTCTATTATCCCAGCCCATTTCAAGGTTTACATTAATCTGCTGTTGAATGCGTTGCTCCCATTCATAAATACCGATGACTGCATCAATCTTAAGATCACGAATGTAAACTATATCCATAGCTAATGAACCCATACCATATATTCTAAAACAAGAGAATACAGTAGCCGCTTAGCTTGGACTATTATTTTAGTATTAATCATCAAAATAAAATAACGCAGACAACATATTAAGCTAACGTTCATCATTTAAGTGCTACAGTAGAATCTGATAATTAATAATAAAAATATATCTGGAGCAACAATAAATGAATAAAAAGCTACTTCTAGCCATATTCGCATTTACTGGTTTAGCCTTAGCATCACTTACCTCTTCAACCTTCGCTGCAGAAGCTGAACAGGAAAAATGTATGGGCCTTGCTAAAGCGGGGAAAGGTGATGGCAAAATTACTATAGATGGTAAAACCGAAGAGTGGCTATATGTACCAGTAGGCTCATGCTCAAAGTTTGTTGATGGCCGCCTTTTAATTGAAAAAATAAATAAGTAAGTAGGCATCTAAAATGATCAGAGAAAGTAAACTAAGAAACATATCTTTTATTACAAGTGCTTTATCGCTAGTCCTACTTTCTTACTCAAGCTCTACAAGTGCCGACAACAACAAAGAACAATGTGCAGGAGTTGTAAAAGCAGGTTTAAATGATTGCGCGAGTGTAGAACACGTCTGTGCGGGCATGAACACAGACGATGGCAATGAGACAGATTGGTTGTGGCTACCGAAAGGCACATGCCAAAAAATTAATGGCGCCCATATAATCAAAAAAAACATCCCAGATGAAATATAATAAATCACCGCAATTATTAACGATTAAGAATAACCATACAAACTCTCATTAAAACTGAGATATAAACACATTAAAGTTCAGCTATTATTCAGAGCGACGATGATAAGCTGACAAATTAGCAATTATATAAATATATCTTCGGAGTACCCTAGTAAAATGAAAAACAACAAGAAACTTCTTATCAAAATGGCAATCACGGGAACCTTAGCGCTTGCAGTTCCTCAACAATCTTTTGCTATCAAAACTCAAGCTGAAGTAGAAAAATATTCAGCTGAATTTGTCAAAAATGGAAAAGAAAGATGTGCGGGCAGGGTCTTAGCAGGGATGAATGACTGCCCGACCAGTGAACACGCCTGTGCCGGTTTAGCAAGTGAAGATGCTAACCCAGAAGAGTATATTTGGTTACCTGTAGGCACTTGTGCAAAAATTGCAGGTACTTATTTACGTAGTGTTAAAAGTAAAGTTGGTAAAATGAAAGTTGAATCTACCAACAAAAAAACAAATAAGAAATCTAGCTGAACTATATAACCTATAGCTTCGTATAAAAATTAATCCCTGAGGATTTAGGAAAAACACATGAAATATAAAAATACAACAAAAGTATTTATTCCTTTATTAACGATAGGACTACTATCTATCACTTCTAGCTCATTTGCAAAAAAAGAAACTGTCATGGAAAAATGCATTGGTATTGCCGCAGTGGGAAAGGGCGATGGAAAAGTGACTATCGATGGGAAAATCGTAGAGTGGTTACACTTACCCGCAGGACAATGTGAAAAACTAATTGGCGGTGAAATCTACAGGGGTAGCAAGTAATAAACACACCAACCTTTTTACCTAATTACTACAGGCAGAAAGGTTTATCCTCCTCTCCCACATCCCATTATCATTTATAAACCAAATTGATTATTGAAAATTTGCATCCGCAATAATTACTCTGCCGTATAACCCACACAAGCAATTGAATAGCAGTTCTTGTGAATTATTTTAAATGACTATGGTCAATATACTAAGAATGCAAGAATGTATTCTTAGACTATTAATGACCAATTAACGATAACTTTGGAGTAACAAATGAGTAATAAAAATCTAATCAAATCAGCACTAACTAGCGTAATGGCTGTAGGTCTTGTAACAGTATCTTCTGCAGCAATGGCAGGTAAGCCAGGCATGGAGAAATGCATGGGTGTTGCAGCAGCGGGCAAGAATGATTGTGGAACTAGTCAACACGCTTGTGCTGGTATGTCTAAGACTGATGGACAAGCAGAGGAATGGGTTTATGTAAAAGAAGGTACTTGTTCAAAACTAGCAGGCGGAAAAATCAAGCCAGCTAAAAAGAGCTAATTTAAAAGTACAATACAGATTCTTGCTTTCTAACAGCAGGTTTCTAACTATATTATTCGCAAATAACCCTCAATTTTTATTGGGGGTTATTTATTTGCAGAACTCAGTTGTTTCGTTTATAACATCAAATTATGAATTCTAAAGAAGCTTCTCCCTACAACAAAAATAACATTAAAGGCTGTGGTATCGGTCTTCGCATTGATCACTTTGATGAAATTGAAGCACAAAAACCCAATATTCCTTGGTTTGAAATTCTTAGTGATAACTACTTGCTCGAAGGTACTCTTCAACGTGAGTTTTTATCTCATATTCGTAATGATTACCCCGTCACCTTTCACGGTGTTGGTCTATCCATCGGTTCAACCGAGCCACTTAATATGGATTATTTAAAGCGACTAAAAAAACTGAAAGATGAAGTCCAGCCCGCATGGATTTCCGACCACCTTTGTTGGACTTCTGCTCATGGTGTGGTTACTCATGATTTAATCCCTCTTCCTTATACTCAAGATATTGTGAAGCACATTGTTGATCGCATTTTGCAAGTCCAAGACTTTCTCGGCGAACAAATTGTTATTGAAAATGTTTCTAGTTATTTGCAATTTAAAGCAACTGAAATGACCGAATGGGATTTTACTAATGAAGTCACAAGCCGTAGCGATTGTAAATTATTGCTCGATGTTAATAATATTTACGTCAGCGCCCAAAATCATAAATTTGATGCCGATGAATACCTCGTTGCAATGCCTGCTGAGCGTGTGGCAGAAATTCATCTCGCAGGCTATGAAGATAAGGGCACTCACCTACTAGACACTCACAGTCGACCCGTTACCGAACCAGTTTGGGATCTATTTAAAAAAGCGATAGAACACGTTGGTGACGTACCTGTATTAATCGAATGGGATAACGACATCCCATCGCTAGAACGTGTTATCGAAGAATCAACAACAGCACATGAAATACAACAGCAGATATTAAGTTCTAATAGAAAGACTACTTATGGACATTAAATCTTTTCAAGCTGATTTTATTAATGCCATTTTTGGTGGCGATAAAGAACCCGCTGTAAGCCATATCATCGGAGATAGCATACTCACGGCGGAGCAGCGTTTAGGGATTTATTCTGGCAGTGTTCACGGCATTTTAACCCAAGCGCTTGGAACCATGTTTCCTGTTTGCAAATCATTAGTCGGTGATGTCTTTTTTAATAATATGTGTGCCATTTTTATTGATAAAAACCCTCCAAATACCTCTTTTTTTGCAGAGTATGGCACTCATTTTCCTGTCTTTATTAATGCCTTTGAGCATGTAAAAGATATTCACTATCTTCCAGATGTTGCTCGTTTAGAATGGATAAGACAAGAAATCTGGCATGAAGAAAAGTCACAGCTAGCAGACTTTTCAGGTCTCGCCACCCTGTCTGAAGATGAACAAAGCAAGGTGGTTTTCAACTTATCAAAAAGGATGCGTCTCATTAGGTCTGATTATCGTATAGATGAACTGTGGTTTGCTCATCAAGAAGATAGCGAGTTAAACCTAGAAGATATTGAGATGGATTATGCCGTAAAACTAATCGTTAGAAGAGATGAAAATACGATAAAGATTAGTAGTTTTAATGAAACTGAAGACGATAGTAATTTTTGGGATTTTTTAGATGCCATCTCTGAAGGTAATAATCTTGATAACTTAGCAGAGCAGTTTGGTGAATCACTTGGTGTACATTTAAGTCAAGGTATTCAAGGCGGCTGGATCGAAAGGTTTACTATAACAAATGAATGAGGCTACTTTTATATGAAGCTTCGTATAATAAATAATATTTAGGAAAAAGGGAGATAGGTATGAAGAGATTTTTAGCAGGTTTTTTAATTGGTGATTGCGCACCACTCAATCTATTTTTAAAACCAGTCATGTTACTTGGTTTTAGATTGTATGTGGCCTATGTGTTTTTTAAATCAGGGCTTACTAAAGTAGATGATAGTTACATGGTAACATCCAGTACGATAGATTTATTTAAATATGAATACATGCCTTATGTTTCTGAAAATTTAGCAACAATTGGCGCTTATCTAGCAAGTTATGCTGAACTAGCTTTACCCATTTTATTAGTTATCGGTTTTTTGACTCGCCCTGCTGCACTTGGTTTATTCATACTTAATGCTGTTGCTGCCTACTCGCTTGCACAAACTGATTTTGCATCAGCCGCTGGTCACTGGCAACACATTGCTTGGGGAATAATCCTTGCCGTTATTTTTTCTTTTGGCCCAGGTGGCTTATCACTTGATAAGCTGATTAGTAACAAATGGAAAAATAGCTAAAATTTTTAACATTAAAAGAAATAAAAAGGCGACCAGTGGTCGCCTTTTTATTTCTCGATAAATTTATATCCGCTCAATATATTAACCTTTCAAATACGCCACAAACGCCTCACCCAATTCAGGATGTCGTTTAGCATATTCAACATTAGCAATCATATAACCCAGCTTTGAACCACAATCATGACTTTTACCTGTCATATGAAAGGCATTCACCGTTTCTTGATTCATTAACATTGCAATAGCATCAGTGAGCTGAATTTCATCACCCGCCCCTTGTGGGGTTTGTTCTAACAGATCCCAAATTGCTGCTGACAACACGTAACGACCAACTACCGCTAGATTAGAGGGTGCTTCATCAACGGGTGGCTTCTCTACAACCTGTGTCATTTTGGCAGAGGTTCCTGCTGTTAGCTTGTGACCATTAACATCTGCCACACCATAGTTACTGACCATTTCCATAGGAACTGGCTCTACCATGATTTGGCTTTGATCATTTTCATCAAACATTCTTAACATTTCTGCCATATTCTCTTTTTCTAAATCACAGCTTACTTCATCGATCAAAACATCAGGCAATACCACTGCAAACGGCTCATCACCTACCAAAGGCTTTGCACATAAAACCGCATGACCCAAACCTTTAGCAACACCTTGGCGCACATGCATAATGGTTACATGACTGGGACAGATTGAACGAACTTCATCTAATAAAGAACGCTTTACACGTTTTTCTAAAGTTGATTCAAGTTCATAACTGGTATCGAAATGATTTTCGATAGCATTTTTACTTGAGTGAGTTACTAACACAATTTCAGTAATACCTGCGGCTATACATTCATTTACAATGTATTGAATCATTGGCTTATCGACGATAGGAAGCATTTCTTTAGGGATAGCTTTAGTTGCTGGCAACATGCGCGTGCCTAATCCTGCAACGGGGATAACTGCTTTACGAACTTTGTGATTGATTTTCATGAAAATAAGCCCTGATTAATTATTGGACAATTTTCTCATATATAAAAAGATGCGTCACCACACTTTATCTTTGAAACAAAACCAATGGGAGTATTTTATGGTATGAAAAAGAGCATAAAACGAATAAGTTAGAGTAAAAAACTATTTTTACTGACCCACCCCCCC
>JALSLX010000012.1 GCA_026988095.1 Thiotrichaceae bacterium | reverse complement strand
TAGGCTTAAAAATGTAAGCATTAAGGTCAAAATAGAACAAATTTAGCGATTGATCCGATATTTTTTAAAAATATGGCTCAATTATCAGAGTAACTTGGGAAATGAAACTTCATGCAAAGGTCTCTTTTAATATATAGAGGCTTCAACATAGCTCAGATGACGAGTAATCATGACAAAAAACCTCCCCTTTTATTATTATTTCGTAGCTTTAGATCTGTTTACTCAATGGCCTATCAATCACTTTAGGTTGATTATCATCAGGAGAAAATAAAGGTTTAGATAACTCTTTTCTCAATTCTTTTGCTCCCTCTTCCAACGCTTTACCCACTTCATCCATAGATTCAGATAGTGACATATCCAGCTCTTTCAAGCTCTTTTGCATAAATCCATTTAATTGATCAAACATATTGTCAATAGTATGCTTAACAACAGAATTTAAGGTTTTCTTCACATCAACTCGCCAACCTTGCTCCGTTTTTAGCAAAACAGTAGCACCCGGTATTTTGACACCAGATTTCCCATATTTTTGGGTATATAGTGTTGTTGCAACTTCTGCACGCGTTTCGCTTAACATAACCTCCCCAAGTTCAAAACGCTCAGGGTGTGCTTTTTTTGCCTGTAAATATTTTAAATAACTAACCGTATCCCATGTAGCTAGTTGTTTTGCCGTTTCCATATCACGGAGTTGTACTGCCTTCCAAAATCTTTCAGTGACATTTTTTGGTGTATCTGATTGAGTACAGCCATTTAACACAAGGGCTAAACCAATCAATAGTAACACACCCATATTTTTTACGTTTTTCACAAACCTACTCCTGATTAGTAACCTGCTTTTAAGCCTTAAAAACACCTCTATCTTCTGAGAAGCTAACAAGCTTTGCCTTTTTAATTTTACTCTCTAATAAGACCGTATTTGCAACAATAGTTTCAATCTTACAAAAATTGGGAGTATAGCCAGAGTAACGAACACGAGCTTCACTATCCGTCTTTTGACTCTCCCATAGTACCTCGACGGTATTATTGATCTGCGCTTGATAGAAATCATTCTTCAATTTAGCAGCCAACTTATGCAATTCTTGGCTACGCGATTTTTTAACATCTACAGCAATCTGATTAGAGAGACCCGCAGCTTTCGTGCCTTCGCGGGATGAATACGAGAATATATGAATATGACCAAAACCAATATTCTCTACGGTCTCTAAAGTCTTCCTCCATTCCTTTTCTGTTTCACCAGGGAAGCCTACTATGATATCCGTAGTAACATTAAAACCATTGATCGCAGAACGTGCTTGTTGCACCAACTGGGAGAAATCAACAATTTTACAACGACGTGACATTCGCCTTAAAACAGAATCAGCCCCACTCTGCAATGGCAAGTGCATATGTGGCATAAGCCTTGTATTTTCAAATAATAAGAAGAAAGCATCGGGTAAATCCCACGGCTCTACAGAGGCAAAACGTATCCGAGGGACATCGGTATTTTTCAATAAAGCACTAACCAGCTCAAACAACGATGAACCAATATCGCTACCATAACCGCCAACGTGCACACCTGTTAATACGATTTCTTGTATGCCTTTCTGGTGTAGATTATTCACCTCACCAATAATATCAGCAAGTATTCGACTTCGCTCTTCACCACGTGCAACAGTGACGATACAGTAAGTACAACGATAGCGACAACCATCTTGAATTTTAATAAAGGCACGTTGCTTACCTCGTTGAAAGAGCGAAGACTCTTCAGGATCCATCGCAATTACCGGCATCGTATTTGCCGAAAACGCATCCATCACTTTCTCAGGTAACAATTCTTTATCTTGGTTATTAACAACCAGATCAACACCTAAACGAGTAGCAACATCTTCCTCTTCTAAAGTAGCATAACAACCGCTGACCACTAATTTTGATTGTGGATTCTCCCGATGCAGGCGATTCATTAGTTTACGGGATTTTTTTGTCGCCTCGGTTGTTACAGCACAGGTATTAAGCACAACTACATCTGCCTCATCAGCTGCTTTCACAATCTGATGACCTTTTTTCGCAAACTGTACAGACCACAGTTCTAGCTCAGCCTCATTAAGCCGACAACCTAATGCTTTTAAGTGAATTTTCATCTGCTATGACATCCTAAGACTCTTTTTTATAAATTAAAAAAGCCATATTACCGAAAAACAGCAATATGGCTAAGTTTAAATGTAGTTTTAATAGCCCACCTCCCCCTTATTTCGCTGTTTTGTATGGAAAACTAATACAAAACAGCGAAATAAGGGGGAGGTGGCTTCAATAAAATTATGATTTATTGAGTTAAAACCTAATTATTGAATGTTTTCAGGGAATAAAGTGACTTCAGCACTCTCACGCAATGCCTTTAGCATAGCAGCACGCTCACGAGAACCTATAGTTTTTGTAAAGTTGGCCTGCAATGCTCTATCTAATACAGTATCTCCATCTTTCACATCGTTTAAACCCAACAACACATAATCCCCTTCTGGCAAGATAGCGTTACTAAAGCTTTTCTTACCATCTTGGGGCTTTGCCATGCTAAATAGCTTAGCAATAACCAAGGGAGATAATTTGTTATCGGAGCGCTTTAAGCCTTCGATCTTTTCTACATTAGCTACAGAACCACCAACAGACTCAACCGCCGACCAGTCACCTGATGCTTGTATCGATTTTAACGCTGCCTCACCTTTTTCTATCAAAAGTTTTCTAATCTTCTGATCAGTTAAGCTAATTTTTATCTCATCGCTTACGTCGGCCAAAGACTTCTGCTCGGGCAATTTATGTTCTTGCAAACGCACAACCGCAACAGTTTCGTTGTCAATTTCTATTAACTCTGAGTTTTTACCAAACTTCAAAACATCTTCACTAAATGCTATTTGAATGAGCTTTGGCGACGAAAGTAAATTACCCTTAGCCACCACTGGCGCAGTAGTTCTCGTTATCCAATCTGAAGTTTCAACTTTTAAACCTACTGAATCTGCCGCCTCATCCAAACTACTTTCATTTTCGAATGCCAATGTTTGTAACTTATCAGAATTATCTAAAAATAGTTTTTCAGCTTCATTTCTACGGTAAGTTTTTTCAATATCAGCCTTTACCGTATCAAAGATTTTTTGCTTTGAATCTATGACATCAAGCACCTTAATAATCTCAAAACCTGCTTCTGCTTGCACAACAGTAGAGTAATCACCCTTATTAAGCGAAAAGGCAACTTTCTCAAAAAGCGGCCCCATATCACCTTGAACGATTAATCCTATTTCACCAGAATTTTTGGATGCGATAGTATCGTCTGAACTATTCGATGCTAAATCTTCAAACGTTTTAGCTCCCGATTTAAGTTGATCGTAAATTGTCTGAGCCTTCGCTTGTGCATTCTTCTCTGCTTCCACACCGTCTTTTTCATTAATTTTAACTAAAATATGCGCTACTTTTCGTTGCTCAGGATCAATGTACCTAGCCGCATTTTCATCATAATAGGTACGTAGAAGATCATCATTCACCTCAACGGTTTTAGCCAAATCATCCTGTTTTAATAAAACATAGCTCAGTTTCAGTTTCTCATCTGTTTTATAGCTTGAAGCATTTAAATCGTAGTGTGTTTTAACTTCGTCACCTGAAATTTTTATTTCTGAAATAAAGTCTGACTTCTTAAATGTATATGTTTCCACACTTCTGGTTTGGTTACGCAATTTTTGATATCGAGAGACTTCTGCAAGCGGTAAAAATGCCGCATCACCGACACCTCGAGAAAACTGTTGATATGAAATTGAATTTCTAATATCTAATTCAAAATTAGATTTGTTTCTACGTTGTGAATTTAAAACGCGCTCATACGTCGCCGTATCAAACACACCGTCTTTTTGAAATGCTGGAATTTCCGAAATTGCATCATAAACTTCTTGGTTACTTGCTCTATAACCACCTGCTGTGGCCTCTTGTCGCAGCAACGTTGCATTTACGATCTGCTCAAGTGCCTGCTCTTTTATTATCGCGTCATTAAATCCCGGCGGTAATTTACCACCAAACATCTGACTTAACCGCTGACGTTGCTGCAACACACTATTTTGCACCTGTTGTGCGGGGATTTCCTCACCATTAACAACTGCAGCAACTAATGAATCACTCCCACCCAAATAAGAACTAATCCCAAATAAAGTAAATGGTATTGCAATAAATCCTACAATTGCGTAAGCAACCCAGCCCTTAGCTTTGTCATGAATATTCTGAAGCATAATTTCTCTTTAAATAAATGATTAACATCCAAATAATATTATTTATTTGTCGTTGTAATTAGTAATTGAGTAAGCGCCAATTTTACTCATAAACAAACGGCATATAATACAGTAAATAGAAAATACTTTCCAAGGCGTTGCATATATTGCAGACATAAAAAAAGGATGCCTTGCAGAACAAGACATCCTTAATATATGGCGGAGCGGACGGGACTCGAACCCGCGACCCCCGGCGTGACAGGCCGGTATTCTAACCAGCTGAACTACCGCTCCAGTCGCTTTTTTAATAAACAAAAAAACAAAAAATGATGGTGGGTGATGAGAGGCTCGAACTCCCGACATTCGCCTTGTAAGGGCGACGCTCTACCAACTGAGCTAATCACCCACAGGGTATCTAAACTACGATACCAAGTGGTTTTCCAGAACCATTCATACTCTCTGACTCTGGAAAGCGCGCTAGTTTACTGCATCTTTTAGAGCTTTACCAGCTTTAAATGCAGGATTATTTGCAGCTTTAATTTGGATAGTTTCACCTGTGCGAGGATTACGCCCTTGACGTGCTTTACGCTCACGTACTAAGAATGTTCCGAAGCCAATCATCGTCACTTGATCACCACTTTTTAGTGTATCAGTGATTGTTTCAATAAATGCTTTAAATGCACGCTCTGCATCAGCTTTAGTTAAACCTGACTTTGATGCTACCGCTTCGATTAATTCTGACTTATTCATAAATACCTTCCTTTGTTGTGATATTAAAATTGTGATGTTAATAAGTGTGGCGCATAAATTACTACCTAGACTACATACTTAGTAGCACTTAGACCTTAATTATTATTCTAATCTGCTGTGTAAATACTCCGCAACCCACAAGCCGCACTGTTATACCAGTGCTCTTGATAAGTTTCAATACAAATACTATAAATACCCAAATCTAACTATAAAAAAATCTGGTTCATTATTTATAGCCCAATAATAAAAAAAACAGGTGCATTACACACCTGTTTCCTATAAGAAAAAAGCTTTAAATCAACTCATTCTTTAATATTAATGAGCTCTAACTTCACCCTCATTATTACTTTTTGACGGGGAAGACTTGTCCTCACTTTTATCTTCAAGGTCATCTTCTTCTGACAACTCCACGGGCATTGACTCTAATGCGATCTCTAGCACTTCATCTATCCATTTTACTGGCTTAATAGTGAGCCCTTTTGTTACATTTTCAGGGACATCTGCCAAATCTTTTTCATTATCTTTGGGAATTAGAACTGTAGTAATTCCACCACGATGTGCGGCTAGTAGTTTTTCCTTTAAACCACCAATTGGAAGGACCTCTCCACGCAGCGTAATTTCACCGGTCATTGCCACCTCCGCTTTCACCGGAATCCCAGTCATAGAAGACACAATAGCTGTCACCATCCCCACACCTGCACTTGGCCCATCCTTAGGAGTTGCACCTTCAGGGACATGGATATGGACATTTTTCTTTTTCAAGAATTTTTGCTTAATCCCCAACTGACGTGAACGACTTTTAACTACAGTTTCAGCGGCCTGAATAGACTCCTGCATCACCTTGCCAAGACTACCTGTACTTTTAACATGGCCATTACCTGCGACGACAACACTTTCGATTGTTAATAACTCTCCACCAACCGATGTCCAAGCTAAACCTGTAACTTGACCAACCTGGTTTTTCTTATCAGCTCGACCAAAATCAAACTTCTGAACACCAAGATATTTAGCAATATTACGCGCAGACACCGATGTTTTAGTTTTCTTACCTAATAAATGCTCACGAATCACTTTGCGGCATATCTTCGATATTTCTCGTTCTAAACCACGTACACCAGCTTCACGCGTATAGTGCTGAATGATAGCAATGATGGCAGAATCACTAATCGTTACCTCTCCCTTTTTAACACCATTGTCCTTAAACTGCTTAGGCACTAGATAGTTCTTCGCTATATTTAACTTTTCGTCTTCCGTATAACCTGGGATACGAATTACTTCCATACGATCCAATAAAGGCCCTGGAATATTCATACTGTTAGACGTAGCAACAAACATCACATCCGATAAATCAAAATCAACTTCTAAGTAATGATCTGCAAACGCACTATTCTGTTCAGGATCAAGAACCTCCAGCATGGCAGATGCTGGATCACCACGAAAATCCGTTGCCATTTTATCAATCTCATCTAACAAAAACAGAGGATTATTCGTTCCTACTCGTGATATATTTTGGACAATTTTCCCTGGTAATGCACCAATATAAGTACGGCGATGCCCTCTAATCTCAGCCTCATCACGCACTCCACCCAATGCCATACGCGTATACTTACGACCTGTAGCTCTCGCGAGTGATTTCCCTAATGATGTCTTGCCAACACCAGGAGGGCCAACCAAACACATGATTGGACCTTTTAACTTCTTAACACGTTGCTGTACTGCCAAATATTCTACGATACGCTCTTTAACTTCATCTAAACCAAAATGGTCTTCATCAAGGATTTTTTGCGCTTTTGCTAAGTCTTTTATTATCTTAGATTTCTTACTCCACGGTAAAGCAACCATTACATCAATGTAATTTCTTACCACTGTGGCTTCCGCAGACATTGGGGACATCATTTTTAGCTTCTTAAGCTCTTCTTCTGCTTTTTTCTTAGCTTCTTTGGGTAGTTTTGCTTTTTCCAACTTCTCAGTTAGCTCATCCAACTCACTTGCCGGAGCATCTTCTAGCTCACCCAATTCCTTTTGAATCGCCTTCATTTGCTCATTAAGGTAATACTCTCGCTGACTACGATCCATTTGTTGCTTTACACGTCCGCGAATTCTCTTTTCAACTTGAAGAAGGTCAATTTCACCTTCAACTAGGGTTACCAAATGCTCAAGGCGCTCTTTGATTGAAGTAATTTCTAATATTTTTTGTTTTTCAGAAACTTTTAGACCCAAATGTGCTGCAATAGCATCGGACAATCGATCTGGCTCATCAATACCAGAAAGTGATGAAAGAATTTCAGGAGGCACTTTTTTGTTTAGATTAACGTATTTATCAAAAAGATTAACCAAGGCACGACTTAATAACTCAACTTTTCGAACATCACCACTATCATCAGCAGAAAGCACATCAATATCAGCAGTAAAAAACTCACCACCTGTATCCATGGAGTTAATTTGCACTCGCTCAACACCCTCTACTAATACTTTAAGCGTACCATCTGGGAGTTTCAACAGCTGGAGTATGGTTGCAAGAGTTCCTATTTCAAATATATCATCCGAGCTTGGATCATCCACTTCGGCACTTTTTTGTGCAACAAGCAATACTTGCTTATCATTTTCCATTGCTTCATCAAGTGATCTAATTGATTTTTCTCTACCAACAAATAATGGAATGACCATATGCGGATAAACCACAACATCCCGTAAAGTAAGCACTGGAATATTGGCTATATTTTTCATATATTTTGTATCTTGTTCTTTGCTAGCCATAACTTATAACTCTCTTAAATACATCGTAGCTTTCTTAATTGGGGCAGTTTACGCTTTATCAACACTCTCAAAAAAACCCCGCCCAAAGTCATCACTTCAGCATCGGGGTTTTTATTACGTTTATTTAGCTATACAAATAAACTTTTACTTTTCAGAAGATGCTTTTTTCTTAACATTTTTATTTTCATAGATTAAGTAGGGCTGCGATTCTCCATTAACCACACCCTCATCTACTACAACTTTGGTAACTCCTTCTTTCGAAGGTAGCTCATACATCGTATCTAGTAATATTTTTTCCATAATTGAACGTAAGCCACGAGCACCTGTTTTTCTTTCCATAGCTTTTTTCGCAATAGCATGAAGTGCTTCATCACGAAAATCAATTTCAGTGCCTTCCATTTCAAACAGCTTGCCATACTGCTTTATTAATGCATTTTTGGGCTCTGTCAAAATACGCACTAAAGCACCTTCATTCAATTCTTCCAGTGTCGCGATCACGGGCAAACGCCCTACAAACTCAGGAATCAAACCGTATTTAACAAGGTCTTCTGCCTCTATATCTTTAATCACTTCTCCAAATAGCTTGTCATCATCAGGTGCTTTTACATCTGCGGAGAAACCGATACCACTCTTTTCAGTTCTATCTAAAACGACTTTATCTAAACCAGAGAATGCGCCGCCACAAATAAAGAGGATATTCTTGGTATCTACTTGTAAGAACTCTTGCTGAGGATGTTTGCGCCCCCCCTGTGGCGGGACAGACGCAACAGTTCCTTCAATCAGCTTTAACAATGCTTGCTGTACACCCTCGCCAGAAACATCACGAGTGATTGATGGGTTATCTGATTTACGTGAAACTTTATCAATTTCATCAATGTAAACAATGCCAGTCTCTGCTTTTGCAACATCGTAATCGCATTTTTGTAATAATTTTTGAATGATGTTTTCTACATCTTCACCCACATAACCTGCTTCGGTTAATGTTGTAGCATCCGCCATAGTGAATGGCACATCCAACATACGCGCAAGCGTTTCTGCAAGTAAGGTCTTACCACTACCAGTAGGACCAATTAACAAAATATTACTCTTAGAAAGCTCTATATCATCTTTACCGACATTACTTTCCATGCGCTTGTAGTGATTATAAACAGCGACAGAAAGCACGCGCTTAGCCGCTGTTTGATCGATAACATAATCATCTAAGAAATCATTTATTTCTCTAGGGATTGGAAGGCTTTTGCTTTCGCTTTCATCCTTCTCTTGCAGCTCTTCTGTAATTATATCGTTACATAGATCAACACATTCATCACAAATGAAAACTGAAGGACCCGCTATTAATTTTCTAACTTCGTGCTGGCTTTTACCACAGAAAGAGCAATACAATAACTTGCCTTCACCTTTGCCACCTTCTTTTTTATCTTTACTCATTGATAGAAAACCTCAATTTTTCTCATTCCAATACGCTAATTACAGTTAATCCTAATCCACTTAAAAAGTACAGTAAGAACAGAAAAAGTCTGCTGATTATTAATAATTTATCGTGCCATTTTACACTACTAAACTTAAATTATCCTTAACCATAAAAAAAGCCTGAAAAAATCAGGCTTTTTTTATGGTTATTAGTTTATTTTTCTATTTATCTCGTTTGTTTAAAATCTCATCAATCATGCCATAAGATTTTGCAGCTTCTGCATCCATAAAATTATCACGATCAGTATCTTTTGAAATAGTTTTTAATGTTTGACCCGAATGAAGAGCTAATACTTTATTCAACTCTTCACGAATCTTTAAAATCTCTTTTGCATGAATATCAATATCCGATGCTTGACCTTGAAAACCGCCTAATGGCTGGTGAATCATCACACGCGAATGAGGTAACGCAAAACGCATACCTGCCTCGCCACCTACTAACAATACAGCACCCATACTTGCCGCTTGACCAATACATAAAGTACTTACTTTTGGTTTTATGAATTGCATAGTATCGTAAATTGCCATGCCAGCTGTTACCACGCCACCCGGCGAGTTAATATAAAGGTGAATATCTTTTTCAGGATTTTCTGACTCAAGAAATAATAACTGAGCAATAATCAAATTTGCCATGTGATCTTCAATTTGACCAACAACAAAAATAACGCGCTCTTTCAATAAACGTGAATAAATATCGTAAGAACGTTCGCCACGAGATGTTTGCTCCACAACCATTGGAACTAAGGCAGCGTGAGAACTTAAAGCACCTTTATCTGACATATTATTTTTATCCTATTTCTATTATTCTATTGGAATAAATTTATACAAACCCTTACTCACTAACAAGATCTTTAAACTTCATTTTTTCATCTTTAATTTTTGCTTTTTCCAAAACCCAATCAACAATCATCTCCTCCATCACAGAAGCTTCAATCGTTTGCATTGCTTGTTGGTTCGTTTGGTAGTACTCGATCAACGCTTGCGGGTCTTCATAGCTTGCCGCTAAAGACTGTAGCATTTCATCAACTTTAGCCTGATCTTTTTCCAGCTTGTTCACGGTGATAACCTCACCAACGATCAAACCTAATTTAACGCGACGCGCAGCTTGCTCCTCAAACATATCATCAGGAAGCGTTGAAAGATCAGCCCCTTGTGAGTTTTGAGCCATTTCACTACGAACTTGCTGAATTTCATCTTTAACCAAAGCACTTGGCAAATCAATTTCATGTATCTCGTGCAAGCCTTCCATTACAGATTGCTTAACACGACTTTTGATACGTTGCTCTAACTCACGCTCCATGTTCGATTTTATTTCAGCTTTGAAGCTTTTTTCTGTGCCGTCTTCGATGCCAAACTTCTTAATGAACTCTTCATCAACTTTTGGCAGCTCAGGCGCACTTACTGTCTTCACCTTCAAAGCAAACTGTACAGTTTTACCTTTTAGGTTTTCTGCAGGATACTCCTCAGGGAAAGTTACATCTGCTTCTTTTGTAGCACCCACTTTCATACCAATCAAGGCTTTTTCAAAGTCTGCAAGCATTCGCCCCGAACCTAGTTCAACAGAGAAATCTTCTGCCGCACCGCCATCAAAAGTTTCACCATCTAACTTACCATCAAAATCAACAACTAATAAGTCACCGTCTTTTGCCGCACGTTTAACTTCTTTCCAACCTTTTTGCTGTGCACGTAGTGTATCAATCATTTCATCAACATCTGCTGACATAATTTTAACAGTAGGGCGCTTAACTTCCATTTTTGAAACATCTGCAATTTTAAACTGCGGATAAATATCAAAGACTGCGGTGTATTCTAAATCCTTACCTGGCTCTAGCGTGGTTGCATCAATTTTTGGCATACCCGCTACTTTCAAATTTTCTTGCTCAGCTGCTTCGTAGAATGTTGACTGAAAAATCTCTCCAACCACTTCTTGATAAACTGCATCACCATACTGCTGGCTCACAACGCTCATTGGTACTTTACCAGGGCGGAAGCCATCAATCTTCACTCTGTTTCTCATTGATTTGAGGCGTGTATCAACTTCACCATCAACGCGCTCTGCAGGGATTACAATAGATAATTTACGTTCGATATTACCAGTGGATTCAACTGAAACTTGCATGAATAAACCTCGCCCCAAATCCTTAATGAACTTGGATAGCTTTTAAAAATTTGAAATAAATAATGGTGCGAAAGGAGAGACTCGAACTCTCACATCCTAAGATACTGGTACCTAAAACCAGCGCGTCTACCAATTCCGCCACTCTCGCAAAAAATGCGATTATACAGATGTATAATCTAATGGGACAATCATTTATTGAGCAAAATTTTTATTTGGTAGAATAAAAACATTTCTCATAAAATATGGGGTGGATAATGGGACTCGAACCCACGACGACCGGCATCACAAGCCGGGGCTCTACCAACTGAGCTATACCCACCATAAATAACCAAAAAAGTTAATCAAAAACTCGATGGCGCGCCTGGCAGGACTCGAACCTGCAACCTACGGCTTAGAAGGCTGTTGCTCTATCCAGTTGAGCTACAGGCGCATACGAGAACGACCAAACTTAAAAAAGCACCTATCACATGATCTATGCTTTCCTTTAAAAAATGGTCGGGATAGAGAGATTCGAACTCCCGACATCCTGCACCCAAAGCAGGCGCGCTACCAGACTGCGCTATATCCCGAATTATTCTGCTTACCTATTCATTAAAACAACTAACAAGTAAATAGAAGAGCGCGAATGATACGCACCTAAGCTATTCTCGTCAACCAGATAATAGAGCATTTTTGATGATTATTTACATCAATTAATACTATTATTGTCACCCCCCCTGTTTTTCGCTGTTTTGTAAGCGTACAGCGCAGTATTTAACCTCGGCAATCTTAGCCTGCGGATCAAGCGCGGCATTGGTTAATACATTTGCCGCCGCCTCGACATAACAAAATGGCATGAATACTGTTCCTGCTGGGGAATTGTCGCTGATTCTTATTTTTACGGTTAACTTGCCACGGCGAGATTCTAATAAAAGCGGGTCGTTTTCTTCTAGTCCTAATTGCAACGCATCGCGCGCATTTACTGCGACCCATGGTTCTGGTTCTAGCTCATCTAGCACGGTTGCTCGACGTGTCATGCTGCCTGTGTGCCAATGCTCTAACTGCCGTCCTGTAATTAATATAAAAGGATAATCTTTATCGGGTTGTTCATCGGGTGGCACAATGTCGGCAGGTACTAATTTTGCACGACCTGATTCTGTGGGGTAGCCATTTTTGAAGATGATTGGCTCACCCGCATCGCCTTCTTGCTCACAGGGGTAGGTGACGCTTTCTTTTTCTAGGCGCTCCCATGTGATGCCTGCGATTGAGTCCATTGCCAAACGCATTTCATTGAAAATATCTTTTGGCTCTGAGTAATTCCAATCCAAACCTAAACGACGAGCGATTTCTTGGATGATCCACCAATCTTGTTTTGCATCCCCTGGCGCGGTGACGGCTTGGCGACCCATTTGCACTGTGCGGTCTGAATTTATATAGGTGCCTGTTTTTTCTGCCACGGCGAATGCGGGGAAAACCACATCGGCATAAAAGGCAGTTTCAGTTAAAAATAAATCCTGCACGATCAGATGATTTAGTTTTGATAATGCGGTGCGTGCGTGAAGCACATCGGGGTCTGACATCGCTGGGTTTTCGCCTTCGATGTACATTCCTTTTATGATGCCGTCGTAGGCTTGATTCATCATTTCTACGGTGGTTAAGCCTGCTTTATCATCTAGCTGATCGACCTGCCATAAATCGGTAAAACGCGCTTGCACAGCAGGATCATCAACGGGCTGATAATCGGGAAACACCATCGGAATCAAGCCAACATCGGATGCGCCTTGAACATTATTTTGTCCACGTAGCGGATGCAAGCCCGTGCCAGCGCGACCAATCTGCCCTGTAATCATGCACAGCGAAATCAAGCAACGTGCGTTATCTGTGCCATGCACGTGTTGTGATACGCCCATGCCCCATAAAATCATCGCGTTGCTTGCGGTTGCGTAAAGGCGCGCCACATCGCGAATTTGTTCTGCGCTCACGCCACAAATTTCTGACATGGCTTCTGGCGTGTAAGTTTTTAAATGCGCGCTCAAGGCATCGTATTCTTCTACGTGCGAATCAATGTAGTTTTGATCGACTAGGTTTTCGGTGACGATGACGTTCATCATTGCATTCAATAATGCGACATCCGAGGCTGGCTTAAATTGCACAAATTGCGTGGCATGACGATTAAGCTCAGCCCCTTGCGGATTCATCATGATCAGTTGCGTGCCATTTTTGATGGCATTTTTCATCCATGTTGCACCCACGGGATGATTGATGACTGGGTTAGCGCCGATGATGATAATAACATCAGATTCGCTCACATCTGCCATCGGGTTTGAAACCGCGCCCGAGCCGATACCTTCTAGCAAGGCGGCGACCGATGAGGCGTGACAGAGTCGCGTGCAATGATCGACATTGTTTGTGCCAAAGCCGTCATCACCAAAACCTGTGCGAATGAGTTTTTGAAATAAATAGGCTTCTTCGCAACTGCCTTTTGCCGAACCTAAACCTGCGAGTGCGTATTTGCTTTGCTCTTTTATAATTTTCTTTAAGCCGTTTGCAGCGAAATCTAAAGCTTCATCCCAGCTTGCTTCTCTGAATATCGCCAGTGGATTAGAGGGATCAAAGTCCAGCTCCGCAGATTTTGGCACATCATCACGACGAATTAACGGCTTAGTTAAACGCTCTGGGTGATGAATATAGTCAAAACCGAAGCGTCCTTTTACACAAAGGCGACCTTTGTTGGCGGGACCATTTCGTCCTTTCACATGGAGAATTTTATTATCTTTAACATGATAGGTTAGCAAACAACCCACGCCACAATAGGGGCAGACAGAATCTACCGTTTTATCAGGCGCAATTAAGCCAACATCATTCGCAGGCATCAGCGCGCCGGTTGGACAAGCTTGCACGCATTCGCCACAGGCAACGCAGGCGCTTGCACCCATCTCATCATCAAGATCAAAGACAATTTTGGTTTTCGAACCACGTTTGGCGAGTCCGATAATATCGTTGACCTGAACATCACGGCAGGCGCGCAAACAGCGTGTGCAATGAATGCAAGCATCGAGGTTTACCGACATGGCTGGATGCGAATTATCTTTGGCTACTTTGTTTTTACGCGATTCAAAACGTGATTTTTTTAAGCCGAATTTATCCGACCACTGTTGTAATTCGTTGTCTGGCGTATAAACCGTTTCGGGCATATCGGATTGCAATAGCTCTAACACCATTTTTTGTGCGTTTTCGGCACGATGATTATTACTATGCACTTTCATATTTGCGCTTGGTTTGCGACAGCATGAGGGCGCAAGAACGCGTTCGCCTTCGATTTCTACCATACAGGCGCGGCAGTTACCTGATTCTTCATTTGAATCCAGACCCTCTTTAAAACATAAATGTGGGATTTCTACGCCATTGCGTTGCGCGGCTTTGAAGATGGTTTCATCTTCATCGGCGGTGACGGTTTTTCCGTTTAAAGTAAATTTGATGCTCACAATACTCATAATGTTTTCCCCGTTATTTCTTGAGGAAAATACTTAATCACACAATCCATTGGGTTCGGCGCGGCTTGTCCTAATCCGCAGATTGAAGCATCTTGCATCACCGTTGATAACTCTTGCAATAAATCTGTATCCCAGACTTTTGCTTCCATCAGCTTTGAAGCTTTTGCCGTACCAACACGGCATGGCGTGCATTGCCCACAAGATTCATGCTCAAAAAAGCGCATCGCATTGAGCGCGATTTCTCTCGCTGAATCTGCTTCAGAAAACACGATAACCGCAGCCGAACCAATAAAGCATCCATGCTCATTTAAAGTATCAAAATCCAGTGGGATATTTGCCATGCTCGCTGGCAAAATTCCTCCCGATGCTCCACCTGGGAGATAGCCGTACAAAGTATGACCGTCTTGCATTCCACCACAATATTCATCGACTAATTCCTGCAAGGTAATGCCTGCTGGCGCAAAATATACACCTGCTTTCTTTACTCGACCACTGACTGAGAACGAACGCAAACCTGTGCGGCCATTTCGCCCTTGCTTGGTAAACCAATCTGATCCTTTTGCAACAATATCGCGCACCCAATAGAGCGTTTCCATATTGTGAACCAGCGTTGGGCGACCAAATACACCAAGCTCTGCCACATAGGGTGGGCGCAAACGAGGCATTCCACGTTTGCCTTCGATGGATTCAATCATGGCGGATTCTTCGCCACAAATATACGCACCAGCGCCACGGCGTAAGTGTACTTCGGGTAATTCACAACAAGGGTCGGCGCGTAGCTTTTCTAATTCGGTTTGCAATAATTCATGGCAGGCTGGATATTCATCACGAATATAAATATAGATAACATCAATCCCAACGGTTAGCGCGGCAATCAACATACCTTCGATAAATCGGCGTGGGTCATTTTGTAAATAGTACAAATCTTTGAATGTACCAGGCTCACCTTCATCAATATTCACTGCCATCGTGCGTGGCGCCGATTGCGCGCTCACGATGCGCCATTTTTGCCCTACGGGGAAACCTGCTCCACCTAAACCACGTAAGTTAGAGGTTTCCAGCGTACTGATAATTTCTTCTCGCTTTTCATCAGTGAAGTTTTTTTGCAACTGAGAGATAAATGCATAACCACCCAGATCACGAAACTCCTCATAGGTAAATACCTTAGGTAGAGGCGCATCATAGCTTTTGCTTTTAATCGCATTAGATACGCCTTCAAGACTGGCTTCTTCTATAGGTTTTTTACCAACAACAGCAATAGGCGCTTTGTTGCATCGTCCTACACAGGGAACTCGCTGTATTCTTATTTTTTCTTCATCTGTACTATTTTGTAACTGCTCGATTAGCACATCAGCGCCAAACATTTGACAGGTGATTGAATCACACACGCGTACAGTTAATTCTGGTGATGGGACTTCATTGTCATTAGCTTCATCAACCACATCAAAGTGATGATAGAAACTTGCGACCTCATACACTTCAACGACTGACAAATCCATTAGTTCTGCCAAAGCCGTTAAGTGTTTTGCGGATAGGCATTTAAACCTGTCTTGAATTTGATGGAGATACTCGATTAATAATTCTTTTTCGAGCGATTGTTTCCCTAATAAATTTTGCAAGGTTTGCACTGATTGAACATCAACGCGATGACCTCTGGGACGATACTTCTGTTTTACTTTCTTTGAATGACTCATAGCTAAATATAATTACACCTGAATCTGCACCTTGGTTATTAAGCAACGACAGATTCAGGTAGTTCTATGCCTTCAATGCCTTGGCGTGATAAGCAATGTGCTCACCAATAAAAGTCGAGATGAAGTGATAACTATGGTCATAACCTTCCTGCATTCTAATCGTCACTGACTGCCCTGCTTCATCACAAGCTGCCTGGAAGTTTTCTGGCAAGAGTTGCTTCTCATCATAAAACTCATCGCCTAAACCTTGGTCGATTAAAATATCATTTACCTTTGCGCCTGAAGCTACTAATTCTGTTGCATCGTAAGCATTCCAAGTTGATTCATCATCACCAAGGTAAGCGCTAAAACAGCCTTTACCCCATCCACAATTGATAGGATTACAAATAGGTGAGAAAGCAGAAACTGACTTGTATAAATCTGGATTTTTAAGTGCACAAATTAGCGCACCATGCCCGCCCATTGAATGACCTGTCACCGATTTAACACCAGGAATTAAGGGTAAATTCGCTTCTAACAGTGCAGGCAATTCTGTCACGATGTAATCGTACATTTGATAATGCTTCGCCCAAGGCTGTTGAGTTGAGTTGACATAAAATCCTGCGCCTTTGCCTAAGTCATAACGGTCTGGCTCATCTGCCACATCATCACCACGCGGGCTGGTATCAGGAAATATAAGCGCCACACCGTGTTCTGACGCATAGCGTTGAGCGCCTGCTTTTGTTCGAGCATTATCATCCGTACACGTCAAACCTGATAACCAATAAATTGCTGGCACATTGCCTTTTGTAGCTTGAGGAGGGAGATAAACTGAGAAAGTCATCTCACAATCTAATACCTTTGATTCATGCGTGTAGCGATTTAAGAAACCGTCAAACTCTTTAACACTTTCTATTCTTTGAATTGTCATTTTTCATCCTTAAAATCTTAGATATACCAAAAAAGGTGGCATCTATATTAATAATTTGTCACCCCCCCTCTTTTTTGCTGTTTTGTATTTTAATAACTGTTCAGCATGTTTATATTTGGCTTCAGATCAAGGCATCTTTGCACGGAGAATGTGAGCATATAATTATATGTGACCATTCGAGTACAAAGATAACGCAGAGCTGGAGCCAAAGATGAATTTGCTGGGCAGTTATTTTAGAAAGATGTAATTACAGAGCGTATACTCTCGCCTGAGTGCATTAAATCAAAGGCTTTATTAATATCTTCAATTCCCATAGTGTGCGTGACCAAACTATCAAGTTCAATTTCGCCAGCCATATAACGATCAACATAACCAGGAAGCTCAGTACGACCTTTTACGCCACCGAATGCTGTTCCCATCCATGTGCGACCGACTACTAAGTTAAATGGGCGAGTAGAAATCTCCTGACCAGCACCTGCAACACCGATTACCACTGACTTACCCCAACCCATGTGCGTACACTCAAGCGCATCACGCATTACGTGGACATTACCGATACATTCAAACGAGTAATCAGGTCCGCCGTTAAAGTTATCTTGCATGTATTCTACAAATGAACCATCAATATCTTTAGGGTTCACAAAATCAGTACAACCTAGTTGCTTTGCAAATTCGAATTTATCAGGGTTAATGTCGATTCCGATAATACGTTCTGCTTTCGCCATTACCGCACCTTGGATACAGGATAAACCAATACCACCTAAACCAAATACGGCAACCGTAGAACCTGCTTCAACTTTTGCTGTATTTAATACCGCGCCGATACCCGTTGTTACACCACAACCGAGTAAACAGGCTTTTTCAAGATCTGCATCTTTGTTGATTTTTGCGAGTGCGATCTCTGGCACAACGGTGTACTCAGCAAAGGTTGAACAACCCATATAATGGTAAATATCTTTACCACCTTGCGAGAAACGCCTTGTGCCGTCTGGCATATAACCTGTCCAAATCGTGCCAGCAATAGTCTGACAAAGGTTTGACTTAGGCGTATTACAATATTCACAATCGCCACACTCTGCGATGTAAAGAGGAATAACATGATCACCCACTTTTAAATCTTTAACGCCAGCACCCAATTCAACAACTTCACAGCCACCTTCGTGACCTAAGATGCAGGGAAAAGAACCTTCAGGGTCTTCGCCCGAAAGGGTAAACGCATCAGTATGACAAACACCCGAAGCGATAACTTTTAACAGAACCTCTCCTTCTTTTGGCCCCATAACATCCACCATCTCAATTGATAGTGGTTTTTTCGCTTCCCATGCAACGGCAGCTTTTGCTTTCATTTTAATTCTCCTTCGAAATATTTATATTTTATGATAAAGTGAAAATAGAATGAATATTCATTCTTGTCAACAATTAGCGATCATTTAGATAAATAAAATATGCCTTATTTGAAACGACAAGCGTCCTGCCCTGAACCAATTGACTGCAAAATATTAACTGCGGCTTTAAACCTTTTTGTCAAAAGTGGCTACCACAATGTATCTATCCACAAAATACAAGAAGAAGCAGATGTCAGCATTGGTTCAATTTACCGACACTTCAATGGCAAAGAAGGAGTTGCTCAGGCGCTTTACAAACACATACTTAACGAGCTCGATGAGTTAATTGATGACGTAATAGCAAACACACAAGCACCCGCCAAGCAAATAGAAGAAATTATCAAACAACTTTTTGAACACACAGAAACACATCCTGAAATAATCTCATATATTTTCCACACCAAACACGTTGAATTTCTCCCTAATGAGCCTTTAATGTTCGACGCAGAGCCTTTTACTAGAATTAAAAATATTATTAAACTTTCTATTGATAGCAATAAAGCATCGGAAATGGAATTACAAATTAATAACTCATTAATTATGGGCAGCGTAACTAAGCTAATTCAATTGCGACTAGATGGCTTAGCAAAAAAACCATTAGTAGAAAGCCTAGATATACTTTTAGAAAAGCTTTGGCAGGGACTAGGAGTAGACCTAGAAACATAAAAACGGCAAGAACAAGGAAGACGAATATCTTAGATACATCTAAGATATTCAGAAATATCAGACACAAAAAAGGAGCATTTAAATGCTCCTTTTTTGTGTAACTTTTAAATTAGAAACTAGCCTTTAACTTGCGCCATTACTTCAGCCGCAAAGTCTTCAACTTTCTTCTCGATACCATCACCCACTTCGTAACGTACAAATGCAGTTACTTCAGCACCTGCAGCTTTTAATAGCTGTGCGATTGTTTGGTCAGGGTCTTTCACGAAAGGCTGACCTACTAATGTAATTTCAGCAAGGTATTTACGGATACGACCTTCAACCATCTTCTCGATGATTTCAGCTGGCTTACCGCTTCCTTCTGCTTGTGCGATTAGGATTTCTTTCTCTTTTGCTAACAAGTCAGCAGGCACATCTGCTTCGCTAACACATTCAGGGCGACTTGCCGCGATATGCATAGCAATGTCTTTACCTAAAGTCTCGTCACCGCCAGTCATTGCAACAGCAACTGCGATACGAGCACCGTGATTGTAAGCGTAAACTGCATCACCAGAGATAATCTCGAAACGACGAACTTTCATATTTTCGCCAATTTTAGCAACTAAGTTTGCACGAACTTCTTCAACTGTCTCGCCAGAATCTAGTGGCATTGCAGAAAGCGCTTCAACATCAGCAGGCTTATCAGCCAGTACTCTTGCGCCGGTTGCATTTACAAAGTTAATAAAGCTTTCATCTTTAGCAACGAAGTCAGTCTCACAATTCACTTCTAGAATTGAAGCCTCTGAGCCATCTTCAGAAACAGTAATAACAACCTTACCGTCAGCCGCAACACGACCTGCTTTTTTGTCCGCTTTTGCTGCGCCTGATTTGCGCATCATGTCGATTGCTGCTTCCATATCACCGCCAGTTTCGGTAAGCACTTTTTTACAATCCATCATGCCAGCGCCTGTGCGCTCGCGTAATTCTTTAACCATTGAAGCTGTAATAGCCATTTTAAATTCCTCTACATTTATGATCAAACAAGCCCCACACTCAATTAAGAGTGAGAGGCTTGTTGTAAAATCAAGTGTATAACGTGCTAATGCTCAAACGCGTGTTTAAACACCACCCATTAATTCATCTTGTAAAACTTTAAGCTCATCCCACTTACCATCAGCTGCTAATGCAGCTTGCTGAGGCCAAGTTTTTGGCTCTTTAGACTTCAGTGTAGAAACCGTATCTAGGATTGCTTTGATCGCATCACGATCCATCTTCGCCAAACCTGCGTAAGTAGTAACACCTGCTTCACCTAATACCTCAGCGATTTTAGGGCCGATGCCTTCGATCTTTTTCAGATCATCAGCTTCAGCTTTTTCAGCTGGCTCAGCTTCTTTCTTTACTTCTTCTTTAGCAGGCGCTTCTTCTGCACTAGCGGGAGTGGCTTTTTCAGTTACTTTAACTTCTGCTTTTGGCGCCGCCTTCTTAGAAGCTGGTGCCGCGGCCGCCATCTCTTCTGCATTTGTTGCTGCGGCTAAATGACCTTCTATAATAGAGTCAGCAATTGCCGATGTGTAAAGCTGAATAGCGCGAATCGCATCATCATTACCAGGAATAATGTAATCAACATTATCAGCAGAGTTGTTTGTATCAACCACACCGATTACTGGAATACCCAATGTCTTTGCTTCTTTAACAGCGATACTTTCATGCCCAACATCAATGATGAATAGCGCATCTGGAAGTGCACGCATGTTTTTGATTCCACCCAAGCCTTTCTCTAGTTTCTCTAGCTCGCGAGTCATCATCAATGCTTCTTTTTTACCACCACGATTAATCGTGCCATCAGCTTGCATTTTTTCAATATCATGCAAACGACGCACAGACTGCTTGATAGTTTTAAAGTTTGTAAGCATTCCGCCTAACCAACGTTGATCAACGTACGGCATTTTACAGCGTAGCGCTTCATCGCGAATTGCAGCTTGTGCTGCACGCTTTGTACCAACGAACATTACCTTGCCGCCTTTAGCCGCAAGCTTACCCACAAAATTTAACGAGTCGTTAAACATTGGTAGTGTTTTTTCGAGATTGATGATATGAATTTTGTTACGGTCACCAAAGATGTAAGGTGCCATTTTTGGATTCCAATAGCGGGTTTGATGTCCGAAATGAACACCTGCTTCCAGCATTTGGCGCATAGTTACTTTAGCCATGAGTTTTTCCTCGTTGGGTTAGGCCTCCACATACCTGATAAAACGACCTGTCTACTAGAAAAATCTAGCAAATAAGCACCCCGCAATACCGTGATGATATGTGTGTGAATTTAAAGTGCAGATCAAATGATCGACATACTTCAGTTAAGTTTTCCTGAAAATTTGACACGTAATGAATACGCTACAAAATTAACGGGCGCACTTTATACCATAAACAGTTTCGCTTCTCTACCGAAAGAAGGCATAATTCACAGTTATTTTACAAATTACACAAAGAGCCGTACAATCAATGACCGTAACAATCAAATCAGCTGATCAAATAGAAAAAATGCGCGTCGCAGGCAAACTCGCCGCAGATGTTCTCGACATGATTAAACCCCACGTAGTTGCGGGGGTTACAACCGATGAGTTAGATAAAATTTGTCATGACTATATTGTCGATGTACAACAAGCAATCCCTGCACCTCTAAACTACCATGGCTTCCCAAAATCTATCTGTACCTCGGTTAACCACCAAGTTTGTCATGGCATCCCTAATAATAAAAAGCTTAAAAAAGGTGACATCATAAATATCGACATCACAGTTATTAAAGATGGATTTCACGGCGACACCAGTAAAATGTTTTTAGTTGGAAAACCCAATGTTGCTACACAACGACTTTGTGATAGTGCTCAAACAGCATTGTATATCGGCATCAACTTGGTTAAACCTGGTGTAAAGCTAGGTGATATTGGTCATGCGATACAAAAATATTCAGAAGCACAACATTATTCTGTCGTACGAGAATACTGTGGACACGGTATCGGCGAGGTATTCCACGAAGAGCCACAAGTATTACATTACGGCAAAGCAGATACTGGCATCACGCTTAAAGAAGGTATGTGCTTTACGATTGAACCGATGATCAATCAAGGCAAGCGCCACATCAAAGTGCTCCCCGATAAATGGACAGTAATCACCAAAGATCATAAATTGACCGCACAATGGGAACACACACTATTAGTAACAGCTGACGGTGTTGATATTTTAACTCTGCGCGATGAAGAGAAGGATTGGAAGCAACGCTTACCCGCTTAAACAAATTCTCATTAAAGCTTAACCAATCAGCCCTATAAAGCACCATCTTGTCAGAGCCAAACGTGCATAGGCTTGACTAAAACCTATAACTATTATAGATTCGACCTCAAGCGCAGTTAGATATTTGAGCTTCCTAGCCAAAAGACTGCTTATGCTTACATCCAATTAAGGATGTTCGATGTTATAAAAGAGCAATTCATAGTGTAATTGCTGGGGCATACATCAACGATTATCTTTGTACCTTTTTCATTTTATGAACAATATATAAATATAAGGTCAATCAAACGTAAGGTTAAACACAAACCATTATTTTAATTAACAGCTTTTCATTTTTCTATTGCCGGTTATCACTAACACTTGTATCGCCACTGATAGAATCGAGCGTAAAACCCGTGCACTAAGCACAGGGGAGACAAACTTTGTCATTTTCAGACTTTAATTTACAAGCAGACTTTATCAAATCTATTGAGGCCGCAGGTTATCAATCACCTACTCCACTTCAATCACAACTCATTCCACTACTGGCAGAAAGAAAAAGCGCCGTAGTTTGGACACAATCTGCTTCGGGTAAAACAGGTGCATTCCTCATCCCTGCGATGAATTATATTCTTGAAAACCCAGCACCAGAAAAGCGTGGTGCTCGTGTTTTAATTTTAACCTCACGAAGAGACCGTGTTAGCCAAATCAACTACACCATCAAACGCCTAAGCCAAGACCACACCATGCGCTTTGGCTTTATTGTTAGTGGTAGACCTTATCAAACTCAAATGCGTTTAATGCGCCGCCCGCTTGATATTATGATTGCAACACCAGGGCGCTTGAACGATTTAATGAGCAATGGTAAGGCTGATTTTTCACAGTTAGAAATGCTCATCATTGATGATCTCACCAGTATCTACAAAAAAAATCTTCACGGTCTAGTTGAACAAATACTCAAACAAGCAGGTGATAACTGCACCACCTTAACTTTTGTGAGCAATGATAATGAGACTAGCGAATATGCTGAATCTTTATTTCCTGATGCTACCCATATTTACACTGATGACGAGAACGATACACAAAATAACAACCACTCTGCAGAGCAAGCAATGGATCAAACCAACAATAAAAATAAAGAACAACCAGCAGAAGCCGAAACACATACAAACGGCGCCCCAAAACCGGTACCTACAAATAAAATTGAAGTACCTGACAACCTAACGCCCCAAAAAGTCCACATTGCAGATGACTACACACATAAAATTGCAATGATGGATCATCTAATGGATGAGTTTGCCGGCGAGCCAACATTGATTTACACCGCCACAAATAAAGCCGCAAAAACCTTACAAGAAAACCTAACCAACCATGGTCACGCTGCAGAGTTAATTGATGATATTGATGCGAGTGAGCTAAAAGATATTGATATCCTCATACACAGTGACCAACAAAAAACGACATTAGACAATGACATCTATCCACAGCTAGACACTCACATTATTCATTTTGATTTACCCCGTAAAACTGAACAATACCTAAAGCGCCTAGCCAATCACCAACATGAAACTGCTCATGACGCCGAGAAAGAAATGTTACTCATGATAGATGGCTATAACTTTAATGAGCTTAAGCACATTGAAAAAACACTCGGAGAAACACTAGAGCAGATTACAGTCCCAGGATTAGAGCCTTTAAATCCTTTTGTTAATTTAAGCAAAGGAAGACCTTCTCATAATAAGAAAAGACCTAATAACAAAAACAACAAGCCAAGGAATAATCAAGGTAAGACCAACCAGAGAAATCCCAGAAACAAAAATACTAACCAAAGAAATGGTAAAGCAAACAACAATCCGAGAAACAAACCCAAGAATACCAAGGGCAGAAACCCTAGAGTCAACAACAACAATAACAATCAAAACCAAAATGCTAATAGCGAGAACTCAAGCGATGATCAACGCCGCCAACGCAAAGGGCCTTTTGGCCGCTTAAATGGTGGAGCACAACGTAAAAAGAATACTGGCAGCAGGGATAACAACAGCAACAATCGCAACAACCAGAATCGTAATCGTAGCGGTGGTCGCCACGTGAAAATTGGCGTTAGCACACGCGGCACAGCACCTCCTCCAGGAACCACAAGCGACAGAGGCTGGAATGCAAATGCTCAAGAACGAAAAGTAGAAAAGTCCAAACCTGTTGTTATAAGATACAGCAAGAAACGCATTCTTGAGGATAAGCCTGAAGATAGTTAGGCCTATAACTAATCGTATTTTATAAATTTCAACTCAGGTAATTGTCATCAGCTCCGATATAGAAACAACACCCGAAACTACAGAAACTTCAAATGTAGCGCCGCAAAAAATAAAAGCACCCAAAAACAAGGCGAACTGGTTAAACTGGTTCGTCCCTTTACTGCTTATCGTTATAGCGCTGACAGCTCTATTGTTCTACCCTGCTCCCGAACCAATAGCACAAGTAGCACCGCAAACAAAAACAATCAAAACCTTCTCTGCTAATGAATTAGCCCTCAAACTTGTTACAACTTACTTTAATGGCTCGAATGAAGACAAAATTGAACAAGTAACTGCCTTAAAAAACACCATCAACTACCTCAGTTCTAGCAAAACAAACTATGAGAAAAAAACCTTCTCCGCTCTTAAAAATAGCAACCTTGGCAGCGCCATCCAATCACTCATTAACAGTAGCAAACAACAAAAGCCCATTGAATCTGCCAAGACATGGATACATATTGGTAACATCCAAAACCTCACATCCACAAAGCAGGCTCTACAAGCATACAAAGAAGCCAGCATCAAAGACCCAGACAATAGTAACGCTTGGAATCGTCAAGGACACGTATACCGACAACTAAAACAATTTGATAGAGCCGAAAGCGCTTACAAAAAAGTGCAAGCTATTAATAGTAAAAGTACAACTAATCAAGCGCTATATCTTGCAAACCTTGCTCAGCTCAGCCAATCAAAAGGTGATATAAAAGGTACTGAAAAATCTTATTTAGAGGCATTAGAAATCTACACAACTTTTGAGAATGATGCAGGCATTATTAACACCAGCGAAAGCCTAGCCCGCATCTATCAAAAAACCAAAAAATACTCAGAAGCAGAAACATATTACCTCATCGCCATCGCTGCCCACCAAAAAAATGAACAAACAAAAGAAGCGGTAGCTAGTTATTTAGCATTGGCCAATCTTTACCAACTAAAAGAGCAACCAGATAACGCCCAAACGCAATATGAAAAAGCACTAGAAATTAGCCTCAATAATAATTTTGAAGAGAGTGTTGTTATCATTTACAAACAGCTAGGAAAGCTTACAGAAGAAAAAGGCAATCTAGAATTATCCAAACAATATTATGACAAAGCTTTATTGCTAGACAGCGGTATAGAAGATGGAGAAAAAAGATCAATCAGCACCGCAGATCAGTTTGCCAATTTAGCCATTGCTAATCGCAAAGAACGAAAGTTCGAGAAAGCAGAAGAGCACCACCTTAAAGCGATTGAAATTTATACGGAAAATAATCACGCCAATGGCATTAATAGCCAGAAAATCAACTTAGGATTTCTCTATAAAGTCTGGAACAAGCCCCAAAAAGCCTGCGAGACATGGAAAAGCAGTATCGCATCGCTAAAAAGAAGCAAAAATAGCCGACTAGGCAGTGTCCAAAAATTAATTAGCACCAATTGCCGTTAAAATGTCAAATAAACGGCTAAAAACACCCCAACTAACGCTATTCTAGTATATCACCCCCCCTCTTTTTCGATGATTTGTATTTAAAATCACGTACAAATCATCGAAAAAGAGGGGGGGGGTGGTGTAAATTTTGGCATATTTTTTTACATATATAGCGAAGGAAGCATTTTAATATGATAATAAACCACTTATCTGGGGAGTAATCTCCTCTACAGAGTTTTTTCTACAATACCCTCATAAGTTATAATTATAAATGGGTAGATGCCAATGGCAAAGTTCATTATTCTGATAGAAAACCTAGTCAAAAAAGAACAAAATTAAAGGCTATAAAAGTCTCTAAATCTGAAGGTTCACTTCCCGCTGTAGATGCAAGAAGTCCAATTATCTATAAAAAAACTAAACTCTCTCAGACAGTATTATTCGATTCATTAGAACTTAAATTAGCCGGTGCAAACTACAATGATGTGAAAATTGGACGCATATACTCCGGTAAAAATTGCAGTCGAAAAGTGGGAGACTTAGTTTGGACGAAAGGAAATGGAATTTTTGTAAAAGAGTTTAACCGATCCGGTTATCGTTTAGCTGATAGCAATTCTCCAATTAATTACCAATTAAGCAGCCGTTTAAAGCTCACACCCCAATTAATTAGAATAAAGATTAATAGTTGTAACCCTAATGGGAATCGTACTTCTAAGAATAGTAATGATGCTTATTTGAAAATTAACTGG
>JALSLX010000011.1 GCA_026988095.1 Thiotrichaceae bacterium | reverse complement strand
GTGTTTTCATTTTTACTTTCATTATTTTTTGCATAAACTCTTGCTGCAGAAAATATTTTTTGCTTACTCGTTGAACGTGGGTCATCTCCTAGTATGGGCAGATCAATACTTTTTTCGATAAAAGATGTTATAGGTTTTAAGTTTATAGACCTTCTTTTTATTTTTTTCTCTGGAGCATCATAGGTAACAAGATTACCCTTCTCATCCAGTACATATAATTCAATTGTTGGCCCTAAAATCATCATTTGATGAAAGGCCTCTTTAATCATATCAGGATCAAATTTCCCATGATTAGTAATCCCCAGATCTTTTACAATATTTTTTGCTAAATCTAAATGTAAACGTTGCGAGGCCTCATTTTGAGTCGCTACTGAGGCTTGTTCAAATAACCAAAAAAATAACACTGCCATTACTAAGAAAACACTTAGTAAGACTAAAGCAAGACGACTATAAAGGCTTTGAAACATTAGCCATCCTCACTCAAAAACTTATAACCCACCGCCCAAACTGTTTGTATAAAGTCAGGCTTGTTATCTGATCTCTTTAATTTTTTACGTAAGCGATTGATATGTGTATTTACTGTATGTTCGTATCCATCATGAGTATAGCCCCAAACTGCATCTAACAACTCACCTCGTGAATAAACTTGTTGCTGGTTTTGGGCAAGATAAAAAAGTAAATCAAACTCACGAGCTGTTAACTCTATCGAGTTCCCATCTAATAATACTCTACGTGATTTATTGTTGATTGAGAGTTCTTCAAAAATTAGTTCTGTTTGTTTACTTGTCAGGGCATCATTACTATCAGATTGATTGTTGAGTTCACAACGTCGCAATAAAGCTTTAATTCGCGCCTGAAACTCACGCATACTAAATGGCTTGGTCAAATAATCATCTGCGCCTAACTCCAAACCGATAACCCTATCCGCCTCACTATCAAGCGAGGTTAACATCATAATTGGAACTGCAGGCCGAAGAATGCGAAGCTCTTTACACAAATCTAGCCCATTGTAACTTGGCAACATAATATCTAAAACGACTAGATCATAATCAGATGTAGTGAGGTAATCTTTAGCTTTTAAGCCATCGTCAAAATGTACTGTCTCAAAATTGAGGTCGCGCAAGTGATAAACCAACATTTCTGCAATGGCAGGTTCATCTTCAACGATAATAATTTTAGGCATTTTATCCTATACGACTACTTGGACTCTTTAGATTCTTCATCCTTAGTAAAAAGACTAACAGAAACTAATATTACCGCTCCAATATTGATTGCGATATCGGCTACATTAAACGTGGCAAAATGAGAGAAACCGTCATTCCACTTACTTAGAAAGAACACATTCCAGTCTGCATAAACATCGATAAAGTCAATTACCTTACCATGCAATAAACGATCAATACCGTTACCTACCGCGCCACCTAATACCAGCGACAAACCCACTGCCGTCCATTTATCTGATTTAGAAAGTTTTGCCAACCAGATGATAATTGCAATACTGACAACCACTGCCAGAATCACAAAGAACCAACGTTGCCAACCGCCCTGCCCACCTAAAAAACTAAACGCCGCGCCGTAATTATAGGCCAAGGTAAAGTCAAGATGAGGGAGAACCTTATACGATTCACCACCAAGCTCTAGACTTGCTTCTGCCATCCATTTTGTAATTTGATCTATGAAGACAATAACAAATGAAATCCAAATATATTTTAATGCTGAGCCAGATGCAGAACTAGGCATAATGACGCACCTCGCCTTCACCTTCGACATTCTCTACGCAGCGACCACAAAGTTCAGGGTGATTAGCATTACTACCCACACTCTCTTGGTGATGCCAACAACGCACGCACTTTTCTGCATCTGATGCTTTTACGCTTAGCCATACCCCACTTGTACCTTCGGCTTCTACTGCATCTGAGGGCTTGCTATCTACATTTTCTACACTTGCGCCTGATGCAATCAACACAAAACGTAGCTCCTCATCAAGCTTACTGAGTGCTTCAAACATATCGCCTGAGGCATAAACTGTCACTTCGGCATTTAGTGATGAGCCGATGGAGTTGTCTTTGCGTAGTTTCTCTAATTGTTTGCTCACCGCAACACGCACTTCAAAAATACTTGCCCAATCAGACTCACTAAGCACTTCGTTATCACCTAGTTCAAACAGCTCGTCGTACCATTCTGTTAACAAAACATAATCGACTGGTTTTTCAGAGCCATCAGCGGATGAAGAGCCATCAGCAGATGAAGAATCTTTATAAATAGAATTCCAAATCTCTTCACTGGTAAAACTAGTGATTGGGTACATCCAACGAACCAGCGCTTGCAGAATATGATGCGCTGCGGTTTGCGCCGAACGACGAGGCAATGAATTTGCGGGCATGGTGTATTGGCGATCTTTTGTAATATCCAAATACAGGCTACCCATATCAATCGAGCAGAATTTTAAGATTTCTTGGTAGACCAAATGGAACTGCATATCTTCATACGCTTTGGTAATAACAGCTTGTGATTTTGCTGTTTTATCCATTGCCCAACGATCTAGCGCCAACATGTCTTCTGGCGCGACCATATCCGTTGAAGGATTAAAATCATTCGTATTTGATAATAAATAGCGTGCTGTATTTCGGATGCGACGATACGCATCAGCCGAACGTTTTAATATTTCATCGGATACCGTAATTTCACGCGAATAATCAGAAGATGAAACCCAAAGGCGCAAAATATCAGCCCCTAAGTTTTTCATGACTTTTACGGGTGCGATTCCGTTGCTGTCCGACTTCGACATTTTCTTGCCTTTTTCATCCACTACAAAACCGTGTGTTAACACGTTTTTGTAAGGCGCTCTGCCGTGCATTGCAGAAGATGTTAGCAATGACGAATGGAACCAACCACGATGCTGATCCGAACCTTCAAGATACATATCGGCTGGCGAATACAAATGTTCTTCACGGTCTAATACCGAGAAATGCGTTGTGCCTGAATCAAACCAAACATCCAACGTATCGGTAGTTTTTTCATAATCACCTGCATCATCACCAATCAAATCCTCTGAACTCATGCGATGCCAGTATTCGATACCTTCTTGCTCGATACCTTTTGCAACGGTTTCCATGATTTCTAGCGTATTAGGATGCAACTCTTGTGTTTCACTATGCACAAACAAAGGAATCGGCACACCCCAAAAACGCTGGCGCGATATACACCAATCAGGGCGTGTTTCAATCATTTTAGAAATACGGCTCTCACCCCATTCTGGTACCCAATTTACGCTTTTAATACCTTCTAGCGCTGTCTTGCGTAGGCCTTCTTTCTCCATGCTGATGAACCACTGTGGTGTCGCACGGAATATAATAGGTGTTTTATGTCTCCAACAATGTGGATAGCTGTGACGAATTTTTTCTGAAGCAAGCAAACTTCCGTTTTCTTCAATTTTCGCCATGACGGTTTTATGTCCACCGTAAACGAATTGCCCGCCTACGAGTTCAACATCTTCAAAAAAGTGACCATCGTTACCCAATGGATTAATCACTTCTAAATTGTATTTTTTGGCAACAATATAATCGTCCGTACCATGCGCCGCTGCTGTGTGAACCGCGCCTGTTCCGCCTTCTGCCGTTACGTGCTCACCCAAAATAACAGGTAACTCACGATCATAAAAAGGATGCTTTAACATCAAACCTTCAAGGTCTGCACCTTTACATGAGCCAAGTACGTCTTGATTCTCTAGCTCGAAACGAGCTAATGCGCTTTCATGCAATGACTCTTCTAAAACTAATGCGCCTTTTTCTGTTTTGATCAGTAGATAAGTAAAATCTTCATGCAGTGTTACCGCCATACTGGCTGGCAGTGTCCACGGGGTTGTTGTCCAGATGACCATGCTGATATTTTCTGCGTCAGCAGAATCAGATACGCCAAATTTTGCCGCCATCGCACTTTGGTCAGCCGCTAGATATTTAACATCAATCGAATCCGATGTTTTATCTTGATGCTCAACCTCAGCTTCTGCGAGTGATGATCCACAGTCCAAACACCAGTTAACAGGCTTTTGACCTTTGATTAAATGGCCTTTCTCGATGATTTTACCAAGTGAGCGAACAATATCCGCCTCCGTTTTAAAGTTCATCGTTAAGTATGGGGCATCCCATTCACCCAACACACCCATACGGATGAAACCTTCTTTTTGTTGCTCAACTTGCTTGCCCGCATATTCACGACAAAGTTTACGAAACTCAGTCGCATCAACTTTTTGACCTACTTTGCCAACCTTCTTTTCAACAACCGCTTCAATCGGCAAACCGTGACAATCCCAACCTGGTTTATAAGGCGAATCAAAACCTGCCAATGTTTTGCTTTTAATAACAATGTCTTTTAGGATTTTATTGATGGCATGACCAAGATGTAACTCGCCATTCGCATAAGGAGGGCCATCGTGCAAAATATATTTAGGTCGCCCAGCCGCGTGATCACGTAGCTTTTGGTAGATATCATCCTTTATCCATTCTTCTAACATCGCAGGCTCGCGGTTAGCTAAGTTTCCTTTCATCGGAAAGCTGGTATTAGGTAGATTTAAGGTCTTTTTGTAATCAACTTGATTACTATTTGAATCGTCGCTCACGGTGCATCCTGAATATGAATCGTAAAACCGCTTAGAATAACAAAAAAATAAGACCACCCCCCCTCTTTTTCGCTGTTTTGTATGAATATTTCACCATTACCTCCATCCGCATCTAAACAACTTGATTTCACGTATAATATTTCTTCAAGTATCAATCATTATTATTTCAATAGAGAGACCTCAAATGACTTTTAAACACGCTATTATCAACACACTTTTAGTATCATCTGTATTAGTAAGTTCAGGTTTACAAGCTAAAGTTCCCGGCATAACTACAGGCGCACAACTACAAGCACAGGCTGAAAAACGCACGACAATAATCAGCACACAAGCATTAAAAAAGATGCTTGATGAAGATTTGGATATGGTCTTAGTTGATGTCCGCCTTCCTTCTGAAATTACGGGGATGGGTGGCGCAATTAAAGCACCTCAAAATAGAAACATCCCACGTGGATGGCTTGAATATCGAATCACCAGCGTAGCACTTAGTA
>JALSLX010000010.1 GCA_026988095.1 Thiotrichaceae bacterium | reverse complement strand
GGTATTCACCAGAATGACGAGTATTTTACTGAAATTTAAAACTTCATGTACATACTTTTGAGATAGTTAATAGGGTTGTTTTTTTAGTGCTGTTCCATAAGCGTGTACTTCTAGAATAGGAAGCTTCTTACTGTATTGTCCAGAGATATTAGAGGATTCATATTTCACATTAAAAATAGCTTCTGCCCCTAATGCTTTTGCTTGGTCTTTCATGCGTAGCACTGCTTCACGGCGAGCTCGGTCAAGCAGGGTTTCGTAAGTCGATATTTTCCCTCCAAAGAGGTTACGTAATCCTGCAACAAAACTTTTAAAATAGTCGTTAGCAATGACAACACTGCCTGAAACTAATATTTGATCGTACTTGCCGTCACTTGGGGGGATTCGGCTCGCCATCGCGGGTAGTGCATTCATAACGGCTTCGCGTTCTATGAGTTGTTTTATGTGTTTGTTTTCTGCGCGTCGACCAAAAAAATAGCCAAGTGTGACAAGAACAACAGTGATGATGATATTTTCCATAATGGTTTATCCTTGTTGCTTATTATTGGCTAAATTCATCAGAATTCATATCCAACACAACGGCGGTGCCATAAACATAAATCTCGGCTGCACCCGCTGTAATACTGGAAGTTGAATAGCGGACATTTAAAACAGCATTTGCACCAATAGATTCTGCTTGTTGGATCATACGGTTGGTGGCTTCTTCACGCGACTCATGCAGAAGCTCGGTATAAGCGGTTAGCTCTCCACCAAACATATTTTTAATACCTGACATGATGTCTTTGCCTGCGTGTTTAGCTCGTACAGAACTTCCTTGTACTAAACCTAAGTGTTTGATGACTTTTTTACCTGTCATAAATTCGAGATTTGAGATGAACATAGTGCTTCCTTCTTATGATTTAGCAATGATACTAGCATCTTTTCATAGCTTATCCATCGATACCCTCCGTTTATCACGCTAGGTACTTACTTGTAGGATCTATTTAAATAACCTCTGCTTTGAACAATTATCAAATAAATTAAACTAATAATAAAAGTTATTTAAATTAAGGAAAATATCATAATGAAGTATTCCCCTCTGGCGCTTATTAAAGAAGGCAAGTTATCTCTTGTTGCTTCCATAGCATCAATTATTTTTACCACTCAATCGGGTTTTTCAGCCCCAGGTGATAAGGTTCATGCGTTTTTTGCAGATGAGCATAACAGCACGCCGACATCTACGACAGGTAATCGAATACTTGAAATTGATATAGATAATATGAGTTTGGTTAATGCTCTCGATGTTCCTGGTAAATTAGGACATCATGCAGATAATGGGTTTAATAGTAAGATTTATGGTGTACCTAAAGGCTCTAATTTTGTAAATGTTATTGAGCTAAGAAAAGATGCAAATGGCACTACTTCAATGAATCTAACAAAACAGATAGATTTGATTCATACGCCGCGCTCTGGTGATGCTTATAACAAAAAGTTTAATGTTATTTTGATGGTTGCTAGAAACCGCCCAATGGGTTCCTTCATAAATGTTGAAACCGATGAGGTGGTAGGAACTATTGGTGAAGATGTTGATTGTACGTTAACAGATGGCACTCAGCTATTAAGCCATGCAGATGCGAATACAGGTGCAGGAGCGCTTAAATATCAATGTGCTAGACCTTCAACTTCGCACGGTGGTGATCAAATTAGTGGACATCCTTATTGGCTTACAGCTGATTATGCGGCCATTGTGGATCGTACTAATAAACAAATTTCTGTCTACAATGTTTGGCAAGGTGCTAATGGCCAGTTACAAAGTCGATTAGTTAACCATCTGCCTACACGAAGTTCTATTCATCAGATAATTCCTCGTGATAGAACAGCCTTACCTCAAGCTCAGCAAGCAGATTTTTACGCCACTGAAGAAGGGGAGCATGTTGGCAATGCTGTTAATGGACGGGGTGCTACAGATGCGGATTACGCCATCGGTATATCACATGCGTTACTTCATATGAAACTAACCACGAATGGGCTGGAGCTAGTTAGACGTATCGATCTTCAACGTACTAGACCACTTAGTAAAACTAAATCAGATCGTATTATTGATGCTTGTATAGCTAATTACAGAGGACAAAATAGGGGGGGCTTGAGTAGAACGGCAAGATACGAGCAGATTTTCACCACTGAAGGTTTAACACGTAATCCTGATCAAGATGCAAATGCAGATTTTCCTACAGAGTGTTTTTTCCCAGGAATTCCTGGTGGACATAATGCTGACTTTGCTCCAAATAACAAACACATATACGTGCCAATGGCGGGTGGAGCATTGAGCATTATTGATGTTAATCGTTGGAAGATTGTCAATAATCTTGATATAGGTATAGCATCCGGTCCAGGTCATACCTGTTTTTCACCTAAGCACAATATTGCTTTAATGACCAACCACGGACAAACTTACACACGTGTGATTCGTAATATTAACTCTGAAAGGCCTACTATTTCTCAATATCTCCCATTAGGGTTTACACGAGAAGGTCTGATTAATACCTATCAATCACATACCTGTTACATCGATGAAGAGGAAGAGTTTTACTATAATTTTTGGACTGATGGTGGTGTTTTTTACAAGATGAATTTGGCTGATATTGCTGCTAATACTGTAAATGGCCAGAGAGGTATGGTGACAGACTCACTAGCAACAGGAGGTATTCCTATCCAAGGCAGTTACATTTATGTGAAGAATATTAAGTCGAATATTGCTCCTGTAGTCTTTGCCGCCAATAATGATACTGCATCTTCAAATGGTAGCACTGTAGCCATTGATGTACTACAGAATGATACAGGCAATTCTCTCATTGTAGAGTATGCAGATGGCGCTAGCCATGGTCGTGTCGAAGTTATAAATAATCAAGTTAGATACACTCCGACGTCAGGCTTTAGTGGCACAGATGGTTTTTGGTATGGTATTAGTTCACCAAACTTAGAATGGCAGTGGGCTTACGTAACAATGACGGTTACTTCTACAGTACCTCCAGTTGTTTTAGTGGCAAACAATGATGTCGCGGAAACAGTATCAGGTAGCTCTGTAACGATAGATGTATTATCAAATGATTCTGGTAGAGGTCTTGTGTTATCAGTGGTTGATACAGCATGGACAGGAATAACTACACGTTCAGGTAATAATATTGTTTATCAAGCGCCTGCTGGATTTGTTGGTACAGCGGATATTTGGTATTCAGTTGTTGATGTTGTTGGAAATGAAGAATGGGCGAAAGCTGTTGTAACAGTAAAGAATGGTAGCGGTACAACATTAACAGCTAATAATGATAGCGCCACAGTGCGCCAAGGAGAATCTATCTCAGTAAATGTTATTGCTAATGATACAGGTAACGGGCTTGTGCTCCAGATAGTGGGTAGTGCGTGGATTGGTTCAACAGCTCGTTCAGGTGATAATATCGTTTATACAGCAGAGGCAAATAGCGCAGGAAATAGTGTGGATGTTTGGTACGAGGTTACGGATGCATCTGGTAATAAAGAATGGGCAAAGCTGATTGTTACAATTACTAACTAATTGAATGATTATTAGAGTTAAGGTGGAGAAACATCCTAACTTTAACAATTATGAAACTAACTATAATTTTAGAGGTTTAAAATGAAAAAAATCACATTTTTTGCAACAGTATTATTTTGTTCTGTTGTACTCGTCGCCTGCGGCGGTGGATCAGAAGTAGCGGATACTCCGAGTAATCCATCTAACCCTAGCAACCCAGGAACACAAACCCCTAGTGCGGATGGAAAGCTAGTGATAGATAACGGGCGTGGCACAAGCAACAATCAAGATACTGAAAAACCGAAGTAATATTTTTTTGATATCTTGTTATTAAAAGCCGATTAGACTTATTTCTAATCGGCTTTTTTATTGAGTTTTAAAACTGCTTTTCGGATCCGTGAAACAGCCTCTTCAACTAAAGAGAAACGGCAAGCAAAGTTGAGGCGAATAAAGTTCTTATCGCCAAAATATTTACCCGCAGAGATCCCCACGCCGGCTTCTTCAAAAAATAATTCAGGATTGTCTAATTCTAATTTAGATACATCAATCCATGCTAGATAGGTTGCTTCTAGGGGATACATTTTTAGCCCATCGATATTATTAATTTCTTTTAATAAATAGTTTCGATTCTTTCTTAAATATTCAATCTGTTGTAATCGCCATTCCTCACCATGATTAAAAGCAGCCTCAGTAGCCGTTTGAGCTAAAATATTAATATCGGGTAGGCGTTGGCGTACTAAAACTCTAAATTTAGCCCTTAATTTATTGTTTGGAATAATGGCAAAACCAAATCCTAAGCCAGCCACATTGAAGGTTTTGCTGGCTGCCATGAGTGTTATTGTTCTACTTTTAGCATCATCATTTAGTGTCGCAAATGGAATGTGTTTTTTGTCTTCATCTAACACCAAGTCACAATGAATTTCATCGGAGCAAACCAGTAAATCATGGCGCTGACATATCTCATGTATCTTATTTAGCTCTTTAGAGCTGTAAACCGTACCCGCTGGATTATGAGGATTGCAAAAAAGCAATAGTTTCGTTTTCTCTGTGATGTTATTTTCTAGTGCTTCAATATCAATGACCCAACGCTCAGTATCAGAGTTTGATTCTAAACACATAGGAATTTTGATGGCCGTGCGTTTGGTATTATTAGTGACATAGTTAAAAGGTGGGTAAATAGTGGCTGGCATGATGATCTCATCACCTTCACTTTTTGTCATTAAGCAAGCAATTCCTAAGCCACTGACTAAGCTGGGGAGAGGTACAATCCAGTCTGTATCAATAATCCAGTTATAACGTGACTTTAGGTGTGATTGAATGGCATTTTTTACACCCTCAGTAGGTTGTTCTGAATAGCCAAATACACCTTGAGATACGCGTGTTTGTAGAGCTTGGGTGATTTCAGGTGCTGTTTCAAAATCAGAATCAGCCACCCACATGGGGATAATATCTCGACCTTTGTATTTATCCCATTTTTCACTGTAGGTATTGGTTCTATCGATTTTTTTATCAAAAATATTCATTTTTTATCCATCATGATTTTTTCACAAAAACAGCTCGTCTGAAAGTATAAGCTATTGGATAAGTTTTGTTATACTCGCCAACAATATTAATA
>JALSLX010000009.1 GCA_026988095.1 Thiotrichaceae bacterium | reverse complement strand
ATTACCAACCAATAATTAGGAAAGCTAAATAAGCCAATGAGGCCTGCAATTTTTGGCAATATTATTATTGCCATAACTTTACCAACCACAGGCCAATTCACATTTTGGATGCGACTGGCTAATGTAATAGATGTAAAAAAGAGTAAATGTGTGCCGATAACAGGCAAAAACACTAAAGGCTTATCATCAACCAATAAAAGCAGAGGTAAACCAAGCGCCGCGCCACCAAAACCAATTCCAGAGCGCACGAAACCCGTCCAAATAAAGATAAAAACAACAGCGACGAGTTGCCCTGTAGAAAATAGGCTTAAAAAGTCCATATTTGATGTCTTTTCGGTGTTTTTATTATGCCACCGCCCCTCTTTTTCGATGATTTGTGTTTTATATCAGAGTTTTTATTCATACAAATCATCGAAAAAAGGGGGAGGTGGGTATTAAAATATTAAATTTTTAAGGATATTATGAGTTAAAAGCTCAACCTGGAGGCCAAGCGAGGCCTCTACCTGCCAATAAATGTAAATGCACATGAAATACAGTTTGTCCTGCCGCTTCACCACAATTCATAACCGTTCTGTAACCTGCTTCATCACAGCCTTCTTGTTTGGCTATAGATTTGGCTGCTAAAAATAAGTTCCCCATGGTCTCGGCATCATTTGGTGCAAGAGCATTGATTGTTGAAATATGTTTTTTGGGGATGATCAGTATGTGCGTTGGTGCTACTGGGCTAATATCACGAAATGCAAAGACGTTGTCATCTTCATAAACCATATCGGACGGAATTTCACCCGCGATAATCTTACAAAATAAACAATCTGACATTTTAAACCTCTGGATTAATTAAACGAGTATTTTATAACGCTGAGAACGCAGAGGAACGCTGAGAAAAACACTCCGTACACCTACCTCTCTTTTAACCTTCGCGACCCTCAGTGTTTAAAAATTAAATATTAATAATTTCTTCTGCCGTCGAAGGCGTGGGATAAGGTACTACTATCTACATAATCCAACTCACCACCCACAGGTACTCCATGTGCAATTCGTGTCGTTGTTACATTATGTTTTTGAGCTAACTCGCTAATATAATGCGCTGTGACTTCGCCTTCCACCGTAGGGTTTGTTGCTAATATTAGCTCTTCAATATCACCCTCTGATAAGCGATGTTCAAGAATATCCAAGCCAAGTTCATCTGGGCCAATACCATCAAGCGGTGAGAGTTTCCCCATTAAAACAAAATAGTACCCACGGTAAGCCGTCGCTTGCTCTACAGCTAGAACATCTGAGGGGTTTTCAATGACACACAGTATTGCAGGGTTTCGTCGCGTATCCTCACAAATTCGGCAAGTTTCATGCTCGGTGAGTGTTCTACATTGCTTGCAATGACCTATATTTTCAATGGCATCACGCATTGCATTAGCCAGTTTTAAACCAGCTTCGCGGTCATGTTCTAATAAATGGAATGCCATGCGCTGTGCCGTACGCGCACCTACACTAGGTAAACATTTAAGGGTACTAACCAATTCATTGAGCAGTGATGATTCAGACATGATTAATGTTCAGATATTAATATTATAGTCAGTCTAAAATGGTAGCTTCATTCCTGGAGGCAGGCTCATCCCGTCAGTAACACCTGACATTTTTTCTTTGCTCTCAGCTGCCATTTTATGAGCTGCATCATTAAACGCCGCTGCGACTAAATCTTCGAGCATTTCCTTATCATCATCTTCCATTAAACTTGCATCAATACTTACACGTTTACACTCATGAGCACCGTTGATTACTACCGATACTAATCCACCGCCAGATTCACCCGTGCTTTCCATTGCTGCTATTTCAGCCTGCGCTTTTTGCATATCTTCTTGCATTTTTTGCGCTTGTTTCATCATGTTGCCTAAACCGCCGCCTTTAAACATTTTCTTTACCTTTTTTCATTCTAAATTAAATAGTTAGTTATTTACTTACTTATTTCTTCAATCATTACTTTGGATGAACAGAACCTGGTACAACTTGAGCGCCAAAACGATTTTTTAGTTCTATCACAAAAGGATCTGTTTCAATATTTTTTTCTGCTTGTTGTTGCGCTTCCACTTTCTCACGTTCACTACGTTTTGAAAGTGTTTCATTCATAGTGGCACTATTCTCTTTGGTTTCAATCTTTGCGACTGTAAAACTCAATTTAAGTGGCTCACCATAATACTGACTTAATGCTGTTTGCATTTCAGCTTTAATCGCATCAGATATTAAACCTTGATTGGACACTTCTAAAGTCAGCGAAATCATACCATTTTCTTTACTGGCTAATAGACTATGTTTAATTAACTCAGCAGATTGCCCTGTTAAAGACAACTGAGGAATAACATCAAGCCATTCCTCATCTTTTTTTGGTTTATCAACGGGGGGTTGAATCGGTTTTTCATGGATTGTTTTAACCTTTTCTTCTGGTTTAGTATTATTGGGAATTGAAATAGCTTTAGAGGTATCCAACTCATCTGGTAACACCTCCCAGGGTGGTGACTCTTCTGCAACGGTTGCTTGAATTATTTTTTTACTGGGTACGGTGGGTTTGATTAGTGTATTTTGGGTGGCTTTCTCAGTGGCTACTGTTTTTTTTTTCGTTGAGCCTGTCGTATTTTCTCTATCACCTGTAGTAGCTGGGGATGTAACAGTTTTTTCTTCAATAGGAGAAGCTTTCGTAGTGCTCGTTGAAATCTGCATTCCTTCTTTCAACGGCCTAAAAGACATCATACGCAGTAATAGCATTTCAAAGCCACTGCGAGGGTCTGGTGCTAAGGGTAAATCACGGCGACCTTGTAATGCAATTTGATAAAATAATTGCACTTCTTCTTTGCTTAGCTTGTTTGCTAATGCTTTGATGCTGTCATCATCTTGCATTGCATCAGGCACAACTTGTTGAACCGCAAGCTGGTGCAATAATGAGATCAGTATATCAGCAGTAGCTTCAAAATCAGGGGTAACACCTGCTAAGTCTTCAACTTGAGAAAGAATTGAAGCGCCATCGCCTGCTGATACTGCTTTTAACAATGCCACTAATGGCTCATGAGAAATTGTGCCAAGCATTTCACGCACATCATCTTCTTTAAGTGCATTGCCACCAAAAGCAATGGATTGATCGAGCAAGCTTAAAGCATCACGCATACTACCGTCGGCAGCGCGTGATATTAGTTTTAATGATGGTTCATCAAAAGGGATTTTTTCTTCACCCAGTAAATAATTTAAATGCCCAGAAATCATATCCACAGGCATACGCTTGAGATTAAACTGCAAGCATCGTGAAAGAATCGTCACTGGTAGTTTTTGTGGATCAGTCGTCGCAAATAAGAATTTAACGTGCGGAGGTGGCTCTTCTAAGGTTTTGAGCAAGGCATTGAAGCTATGCCCTGTGAGCATATGTACCTCATCAATCAAGTAAACTTTGTAGCGTCCCCGTGTCGGTGCATATTGCACATTGTCGAGTAACTCGCGCGTGTCTTCAACCTTGGTGCGCGAAGCCGCATCTACTTCAATTAAATCCACAAAGTTGCCTGTGACAATTTCTTTGCAGCTATTACATTCACCACAAGGCTCTGAAGTAACGCCCGTTTCACAATTAAGACATTTTGCAAGAATACGAGCAATAGTCGTTTTACCTACGCCACGCGTACCTGTAAACAGATAAGCATGATGCAAGCGGTCGCTATCAAGCGCATTGATCAGCGCACGCAAAACGTGCTCTTGACCAACCATTTCTTTGAAATTTTGCGGACGCCACTTACGGGCAAGGACTTGATAACTCATGAGGGAATCATAAAGGATAAAGTGAAAGAGTGAAATACAAAATATAGTGTTGTAAAAAACAACGACATCACTAAATTTCCAATTCTAAAAACAAAAAAAGATCAAAATATCTGAATGGATATAAATAATACAATTAAACAATTAGTTTTCTAGTTTAGATTGCGCCCGTTTTGTTTCAGATTGAGGTGTGAAAAATAAGCTCACGTTAGTAAGTCATTATTGACCAACGAAGAGCTGGAGCAAATAAGAAATGAATAAGGATCAACCGCGTCGCCCAAAAGACGGCGACATAATTGAGTTATCCGTTTTAAACAACAAAACGGTAAGCTCACTAAAAAGAGTGGAGGCGACCTACATCAGCTACACCTCGGCACCCGAATTCACCACTACCGTTGCTCCCTTCCGGGCCTGGCGGGGTTTGCGGCTAATCGTCGCGAGGGAACCAATGTAGATCACCATTTTCTAGAGTCTGACATGATTAGAATCTTGCAGAACGCAGGATTATGGGGGAAGATACTTTTATAAACAACCTCACTCTGATAAAAAGCTATAAAAATATGCCATTTACTATCTCTCACGCTGTCGCCGTTATTCCTCTTTATAAATACTTAGGTAAATTTGGTGCATTATCCGCGCTAATTATCGGTAGTATGACCCCTGATTTTGCTTATCTGACACCTTATTTGGTTCATCAACGTATGGAGAGCCATTCTTTTGTTGGTATTTATTTGTATGCAATTCCTATGGGGTTGACAGTTTATTTTCTTTATCACTTACTGATGGCGCCTGTTCTTGTTTCTGTTATGCCAAAAATTATACAAAAACATCTACATGCTGATTTGTTTGTTGGGCGACTTCCTGATATTCCAAGTTATACGCTCGTTTTATCCATTGTGATCGGCGCATTAACTCATATAACTTGGGATTTTTTCACGCATTATTCTGGTATTCCACAATATATCCCTTGGATGAATCTCCCACTAGCTACTTTAGATGACTACAATATTATGCCTTATCGTGTTCTACAGCATTTTAGTACTATTTTTGGTTTATCACTTTTGCTCTTTTGGGTTTGGCAATGGATTAGTAGAAAAAAGCATATTGATAAGCCAGAGCAGTCTCACTGGCAAGCACCTAAGACGCTGAAAATATTAAGCCTTAGCGTTTTACTTATTTTGCCAATGTTATTTGGGATTATTAATGGTTTAGCGAATACAACTTCTAAAACCAATGTTATGTATGGCTTATATGATATGCAAATATTTCTGCGCTTTGGTATTGTTGGTGGCGCGGCAGCATTTATTGTCAGTTGCGCAATATTGGGGTTAATTTACCAGTATCAGATAAAAAGAACTGCTGGACAT
>JALSLX010000008.1 GCA_026988095.1 Thiotrichaceae bacterium | reverse complement strand
TCATAAAAAGTTAACTTAATTTCTAATACTTTTTCTAACTAGAAAGTAGTTTGTTTTGCAACCTACTCTGTGTCAGAGGAGGCGCATTATAGGCATTAAACACTTGCCGTCAACTACTTTCTTTAACCAATTTTTCTATTCTTTTTCCTTCACTAAGCTGCTTGTTTTTACAAGCTGCTCCGCGTCAGAGGAGGCGCATTATAGGCACTGACAAACTGCCGTCAACTACTATTTGAAATTAATTTAGATTACTGCTCTCGCCATGAAAAACCTTCAGATTGAGATGCTAAAGAAACAGCACTCTGCTCACATCCCAGGCCATTACAGAGTGCATTAATGGCATACTCTTCTGTATTGTTTTTTTCACTTACATGTACGCCTATAATATTCTTTAATTTATCTACATTCAGTTTTTTCAACAAATCGGATGCATGCTTATTATCCAAATGGCCTTTACTACCATGCACTCGCCTTTTTAAAGACTGAGGATAAGCTCCATTAAGCAACATTGCTTCATCATAGTTACACTCTAATAGTAAACTATCTAATTTATTCAAGTGTTTGATAATATGTGGCGTGAAATAACCTAAGTCTGTAACAATCCCTAAGCGTGACGCCCCATCTGAAAACACAAACTGGCAAGGCTCTCGAGCATCATGCGGAACAGGGAATGGGTGAAGATTAATATCATTAATTTCAAAGTCATTATGACTATCAATATAATGTGTAGAGTGAAAATCATTATCTCTACAGGCATGTGACGTACCAACCGTTAACCAGACTGGGATATTATACTTACGAGATAAACGCCCCGCCCCACTAACATGATCTGAATGTTCATGTGTGATGACTATCGCGGTTATAGATTGTGCAGTTCGACCAAGTTTTGCTAAGCGATTTTCAACTTCTTTTGTTGAGAAACCACAATCTAATAAGATCCGAGTATCTTTATCATTATTACCCGACTCAATTAGAGTTGCATTGCCTTTACTACCACTACCTAGGGATGCAAAACGTAACACTATCAATTAACGATCAAATTCTTTCTTCAAACGCATAAGTACTAGTTGGGATAGTTTTTTACTTAATGGGTTACCCTCTTCGTCCGTTATACGAACAATCGAAAGCTTACCTGCATCCTGGACATGCACTTGATAGTCCTTACCCTTAAGCAACAAAGTTTTACGCCCACCAAAAAACCTTCCGAAAAAACTACGTTTGGCCGTATCTTCATCATCACCTTGATATCTAACATTATAAATACCAGATGATTGATTGCGTTTTTCTACCACTAATCCCATACGGTCTAGCATAATACCTGTAAGAACCCATGAGCGCTTATAGTTATCATGCACCTGCATCACAGGCAAACCTTCTTGTGTAATAATATTTACTAACGATGATGTTTGAGCAGCCTCAATCATAGCAGTTGAGCTACGAGCAGCACCGACTACATCACCTTGCAAAAACACTTTAAGGCGATTTAGCATTTCAGCCTCTATTTCATGGTCAGCAGGACGGAGCTCCCAACCACTAATTGTGCCTGTTACAACTTTTTCTGCACCCTTATGTGTTAAAAATACTCGGGTCGTTGTCGCTGTAGGTTTCTCTAATCGAATACGGAAACGATCTCTCGACCCAGCGTCATATCCACTACCCAAAACCTTACCAACCGCCTTATTAAACCAATTTAGAGGCAAACCCGCTCTATTGATAACCCATTCTGTCTCCATAATACCTACACGAGGCTCATCACGCTTGACTGATATCCCCGCTGAACGCCAAAAGCCTCTTATTTTCGACCAAAGTAATTCTGCTGACATATTTACATCTAACCAGCGTGACTGCCCGATACCACCCGCATGCACATCAGTACTTTCGGGCAAAACACTTATTTTCCTTCCATCTAAAGTAAAACCACGAGCTTGATTATTCAGAGCTGATGCGCTTGCTACTCCATCAGCAGGAAGTACAAACGCCATATCAAACTCAGGAGCCGTTAAATCAGGAGGAAAATCTAAGCTTTTAACTGTTTTATTATTTTTATAGTCCAGATTACTTCGCTTAGTATCTACGAAGTTATCTACCACACTACACGCAGATATACTTATTAAAACAAATAACAGCATTAAAAACTGTGGTGATTTTCTTTTGAAGCGCTCTATCATTAAATTGACTCTCTTCCTTGATTATAAAGAAACGTTGTATTTAAACCTTAGATTTTATTCCTGCCGATTCCATAGCACCCACCAACTCAGGATGATACTCCTCTGCAAGTGGTACAAGCGGTAATCGAACAGTATTACTACCATATCCCATCTTATGCATTACCCACTTAACGGGAATTGGGTTCGCCTCTACAAATAATTTTGAATGCAAATCCAATAAAGGTGTATTAAATGATTCTGCTTTTGCACGATCCCCTTCTGCTGCAGCCTTGCACATTTCATACATTTGAGCTGGGGCTACATTGGCAGTTACCGATATATTACCTTTACCACCCATCAAGATCATATCCATCGCAATTGCATCATCACCACTGATTACATCGATGCTATCACCACAACGATCCATCACTTCTTTTGCTCGCTCAAGACTGCCCGATGCTTCTTTTATTGCAACAATATTTGAAATTTTTGACAGACGCTCTACTGTTTCTGGCAACATATCACTCGCCGTACGACCTGGTACATTATAAAGCATTTGAGGAATTGCCACTTTGCCTGCTATCAATTTATGATGTTGATATAAGCCTTCTTGCGGTGGCTTATTATAATATGGCGATACTAATAAAACACCATCCGCACCATCATCTTTTGCTGCTTGGGTTAACGCCAACGCTTCAGTTGTACTATTAGAGCCAGTCCCTGCAATCACAGGAATTTTACCCCCTACAAACTTTATTATTTGTTTAACGATTGCACGATGATCTTTATGAGAAAAAGTAGCAGATTCGCCTGTAGTACCCATTGCTACGATAGCATCAGTATTACTATCAAGGTGAAATGCTACTAACGCCTCTAATGCCTCTATATCAGCCTCTCCGCTTAGGGTCATGGGGGTGATTAGAGCAACCATACTTCCTTGGAACATTTTATCAATCTCAACAAAAATTTGTAAAGATGCAGTCTAATGCTGGACTTAGTGGAATACAAGCATAGAAAGCATACATACTAGCATTTACTCAAATATGTTTTTATAAACAAAAAACTATCTCCGATAGCAAAAACAATCAACGGTATGATCATTCACCATACCTGTTGCTTGCATAAATGCATAACAGATTGTTGTACCTATAAACTTAAATCCACGCTTTTTTAAATCCCTACTCATTGCATCTGATTCAAGCGTACTAACAGGCACTTGGCTCATATTCACCCATTTGTTTTGAATTGTTTTCCCACCCACAAACTGCCATATGTAAGCATCAAAGCTACCAAACTCTTTTTGCATTTGCAAAAACAAATTAGCATTCACAACTGTCGCATTGACCTTTAATTTATTTCTAATAATTTCAGGATTTACTAAGAGCGAGTCTATTTTAGACTGATCATATTTTGCTACTTTTTCCACATCAAAATTATCAAATGCTGTGATATAACCTTCTCGCTTATTTAAAACCGTTGCCCAGCTTAAACCCGCTTGAGCACCTTCAAGAATCAAGAATTCAAATAGCAATTGATCATCGTGCACAGGTACACCCCATTCATCATCATGATACTCGTGATAAAGCTGATTACCGCCACTCACCCATTCACAACGTGTTTTTCCATCAGGTATAAAATCAGTCATTAGCAAGCTCCTGACCAAAAAAGAGAATATAACCGTTATTATCTTTCATCGCCCACTCTCGCATACCATAAAAACGTGTGATTGGCTCTTGAACTACTTCAACTCTATCTTTAAGACTATTGTATTGCGCATCAGCATCGGCAGTTCGCAAATACAAAGTTTGGCTCGCACTGATTGCCACACCCTTTAATGCTGGCACATCCGCCTCCAAGCTTCTTCTTGATTGAAACATAAATTCAGCACTAGCGGGATCTTCCGGGTCTAGCTTTAAATTAGCCCAATCTAAGTTTTGCCCCTGCCCTAAAGACGCAATAATATTGCCCTCTGACATCTCAGATTCAAAATCAGCCACGGCAACAACAAGCTGAAAACCTAAAATATTTTGATAAAACAATGCTGTATCACAAACATTATCAACCATTAAATTCGGAATAAGGGAATTATGCATTCTGTCCTCTGTTTCGTTATAGTAACGGTACTTTAAAAAATACAGGCTTATATCATGAGTAACTTAAAAATCGGCGATACCGTACCAAACTTCGAAGCTCCCGCTACCTCTGACTTACACTTTAAATTATCTGACTTTAAAGGAAAATCAAACCTTGTTATTTACTTTTACCCTAAAGATAGCACAACAGGCTGTACGATTGAGGGAAATGATTTTAGCGCACTACACAAGACCTTTAAATCACTTGATACTGAAATCTTTGGCATTTCAAAAGATAGCATGAAACGCCATGATAACTTTAAAAATAAGCAAGGTTTTACGTTTGATTTGATTTCAGATATCGACACGGAAATTTGCGAGCTGTTTGGAACATGGCAGTTAAAGAAAACTTTTGGCAAAGAGTATATGGGCATTGTGCGTAGCACCTTCCTTATCGACAAAGATGGTGTTCTTCAACAAAGCTGGGATAAGGTAAAAGTTAAAGGACACGCGGATGAGGTTTTAGAAGCCGTTAAATCATTAAACTAGGAAAGCCCCATGAAAATAACAATTTTAGGACAGACAGAATTACGTTTATCTCATTTTGATGAAGATGGCATGGACATAGAGCTAGGCAAAGCACCACGCTTCAGCGCCCTTGCTATGTTTGTAGCCTCACTGGGACGATGCACCTTTGCAGTTGTTGATCATTATGCGTTACGCATGGATGTACCCATTGAAAATATCGTCACCCGCTTAGAATGGGAGTTTGATACAGAGCCTACTCGCTTCAAAACCATTAATATGGAAATTTATTGGCCAGAACTACCAGAGAAACGTGTTGCCTCAGTTGAGAGAGCCTCTCACAAGTGTGCAATTTCAAATACTATCCGTGGTTGCGTTGAAATTAACGTAAAAGTCTTTAATTTCGCCGAAAATAACAAGAAAACAG
>JALSLX010000007.1 GCA_026988095.1 Thiotrichaceae bacterium | reverse complement strand
CTTTTTGGCTCTTTTGTAATTAAGCTTTGACCCTATAGTCTACTATAGGGTTTATACTGCTATCTCTTAACAAGTAAACCAACTAATTAACAATTTAATTAATAATGAGAGATTAAAAATGAGTACAGTATTTAATGTAGAAAAAATGATGTGTGGCGGTTGTGAAGCGAATGTTAAAAAAGTATTGGCAGATGTTGCAGGTGTGGATTCTGTCGAAGTAGATTTAGAAGCAAAGACAGTAACCATTGAAGGGGATATCGATGCAGCAGCTATCGCAACAACAATTACTGATGCGGGCTACCCTGCAACACAAGCATAATCATGCTTTATCGCTATTCAGTGACTTTTTAAAAAAACTGAAAAACACTGAATAGTAAAAAATAAATACAGGTAAATCAAAATGGCTGAAACCAGACTTTCTATCGCTGGCATGATGTGTGCTGGTTGCGTTTCTTCGGTTGAAGAAGCATTAACAGGCGTGGCGGGTGTAACGGATGCGCAGGTTAATTTAGGCGAGCGCACGGCAACGATCGAAGGTGATTATTCGATGGATGAAGTGCAATCAGCGGTAAAAAAAGCAGGCTTTACCGCGCAAGAACTAACCAGCTTAGCCGATGAAACCGAGAAAGAAGAGCAAGAGCTAAAAGCGTATCACACACTCTGGTGGCGTGCGATTGTAGCGGGCGTGATTGGCTTTGGTCTATTTATCAGCATGATAATGGGCTGGTTGCCCAATATTATTGAAGGTCGAACATTTTGGTTGATCATTAGTGTAGTAACCTTGGCTATTTTGGTATTTGTTGGCGGGCACTTTTTTACAGGGGCTTGGACGGCATTAAAAAATCGCCGTGGTAATATGGATTCGTTAATCGCCATGGGCACAGGTACAGCATGGCTTTATTCCACATTGGTTGTACTCTTCCCTGATTCTATGCCGACTATTGCGCATCATGTTTATTTTGAAACTGCAATTATTATTATAGCGTTAATTTCATTGGGCGCGGCACTTGAAACCAAAGCACGTGGGCGAACCTCGCAAGCCATTAAACGCTTGATTGGTTTACAGCCTGATACGGCGCGTGTTATTCGAAATGGTGAAGAGATTGATATTCCGATAGCTGAGGTTGGTTTAGAAGAGACATTGCGCGTGCGCCCAGGTGAAAAAATACCAGTGGATGGGGTATTGCTTGAAGGGCAATCTTTTGTCGATGAATCAATGCTCACGGGTGAACCCATGCCTGTTGATAAAAGCAAAGACTCAAAAGTATTTGGTGGCACGCTTAACACACAAGGCACATTTTTAATGAGCGCAACAGGCATCGGTAAAGATACAGCCTTAGCGCACATTATTGATTTGGTACGCAAAGCACAATCAAGCAAACCAGCCATCGGGCGTTTAGTGGATAAGATAGCGGCGGTGTTTGTGCCAGCTGTTCTTGTTGTTGCGGTTGTGGCATCGGCGATTTGGTATTTTGTCGGCCCAGAGCCACAACTTGCCTATGCCATAGTCGTAGCAATGACAATTATGGTAATCGCCTGTCCTTGTGCATTAGGCTTGGCGACCCCTATTTCAATCATGGTGGGAGTTGGTCGTGCCGCAGAAAATGGCATCTTAATCCGTAACGGAGAAGTGCTACAACAAGCCAGCCGATTAACCACCGTCGTGCTAGATAAAACAGGCACACTAACAGAAGGTAATCCAAAATTAACAACCATATTACCGCTCTCGTCAGCATCAGAAGACGATGTATTAACATTGGCCGCAAGCCTAGAAGTAGGATCAGAGCATCCATTAGGATTATCCGTTTTAAAGGCCGCCAAAGAACGTAAAATTGACTATAAAGACAAAGAAGTCACAGACTTCACCGCGATAGAAGGACGCGGAATAACCGCAAAAATAGAAGGTGAAGAATATTGGCTAGGCAATGCCGAGTTAATGAAAGATCTAAAGATAGAACTCGGTGAAAATTTAGAAAAAGCCAGTGAGTTAGCATCACAAGGCGCAACCCCCGTTTATTTAGCAAAGGGCAGTGCAAATAAAGGCGAGGGCGAGCTATTAGCATTGATGGGAATATCAGACCCCATACGAAGCGATTCAAAAGCCGCAATAGAACGCTTGCATGAGCTAGGTTTAAAAACAGTGCTGTTAACAGGCGATAATAAAAAGACAGCGGAAGCCGTGGCAAAAACCTTAGGTATCGACGAAGTATTTGCTGAAGTCATGCCCAGTGACAAGATAGAAAAAATCCGCGAGCTACAAGCAAAAGATGAGGTTGTCGCAATGGTAGGCGATGGCATTAATGATGCCCCAGCACTAACCCAATCCGATGTAGGCATCGCAATAGGAACAGGCACAGACGTAGCGCTAGAGGCGGCAGACATTGCACTAATGAGCGCATCGATTGATGGTGTGTCTAAAACAATCGGGCTATCAAAAGCCACCATGAAAAACATAAAGCAAAATCTATGGGGAGCATTCTTCTACAATACTATTGGCATCCCAGTTGCGGCTGGTGTGCTATATCCTTTCTTTGGGATACTACTTAGTCCAATTATTGCCGCTACCGCAATGAGCATGAGTTCCGTTACGGTTGTAAGTAATGCTTTGCGATTATTAAAGGCAAAAATATAGTATCAAATTGTCACTTTCCGAAAGAAGTGTCGATACAGGTTGAGGTATTATTTGTAACCAATTTTAAATACAAATCGTCGAAAAAGAGGGGGGGTGGTTAATATTAATATACTAATTAACCTTAAAGTCACTATTTTGACTCATTAATTCTCGTTACTAACACCCCCCTTTTAGATTCAGGGCTATAGATTAACGAAACAACTCTCCCCTGATCCTCCCCCGTAAAATACGTTTTTTGTGCCAATGCTTCTGGTTGCCACCAGCTTGCAGGGGGCTGATTGGTTGAGAAGGATATTCCCATAATGTCCTTATTAAGCTCTTTTTGAGTGAGCTTTTTACTCATTATATATTTCTCGATTGGTCCACGTCCTACGCTAAAAGAAAACCATGCGGTATTACTAGTAGGTGTTTTTTTATTGATAGCTTGCACCGCAACAAAGGGCGCATCGGGTGATTGAAACCATTGTTTAAGCGCCATTGCCGCGGCCTCTGTTTTTGCTTGGCGCACAGTATTTTCGGGTATAGGAAAAAATTTATCGGCAACAAAGGGGGTTATAGCGAAAATTAGGCCAACGAGTATGACGAAGCCCATAATGATGCTTGATAGTGTTTTCATTTGTAGTTTGCTATCCAGTTTATTTAAACCTGAATCCGTGACTTCACTATGGCACAGTACGCAAGCTATTGATTCATCGCGAGTATTAAAAAATACCCGCTTAACCGATGGGTGAAGCTAATATTTTTATAAATCCCCTGCTAAACCAATATCTTACACCCTGTTATCCACATTTAAGTCACGGACTCAGGTTAAAGTTAAAAAGTGTTTCTGCATTTTCTGTTGTTGCATGAACAACCTCTTCAACACTAATATTACGAAGCTCAGCAATTACCTGTGCCACGCTTATCAAATAAGCAGGTTCATTGCGCTCATTATAATGTGATGAATCAGGCTGATCGGGCGAGTCTGTTTCTAAGAGCAAAAATTCTAAAGGCAGTGTAGCCACTAGCTTTCTCAACTTAGTGGCGCGAGTATAGGTGATTGACCCACCAAATCCTAAAAAAAAACCCAAATCAATAAGCTGTAGTGCCTGTTGTTCACTGCCTGAAAAGCTATGGATTGAGCCAATAATTTTAGGGAATAAGCGTAATTGTTTAAGTACAATATCAAGTGACTTACGCGCATGAATGATTACGGGCAAATCAAATTCGTCAGCGAGCTCCAATTGAGCAATAAATAAATCGAGTTGTGATTTTCTGATCTGCGGGCTGTTTTCACCATTTGCCTCATCAATAAAATAATCCAAGCCAATCTCACCAATAGCTATTGGGTTTTCTGTTTCTAGCCACTGTTTTAATTCATAAAGGTGCTGGTTTTTATGCTCACTTAAAAACATGGGATGCATACCATAAGCGGGATGGCATTGGGGCTGTTCAGTACCCTGCTTCTGACACAGTGCTTTTATACAAGACCAGCGTTCTGCAGTTGTGGCAGATACAATAATATTTGAGATACCTGCATCTTTTGCGCGCTTGATTGCTGCGGCTCTATCGTTATCAAACTCGTTGAAATCAAGATGGCTATGGCTGTCGATTAATTGCATAAATACTTTATTTACTCATTGGAGCCTTATTTTACAAACTTTTTACATCGTTGTTACTCAAACTTTACATGAAGAGCAGATAAGAAGACTACAATGTTCATATAAACCCATATTGGAGATTAACTCATGAATAAGTTAACAGTTAGTGCAGTACTTGTAAGCACACTTTTATCATTGCATTCTCAAGCAGCAGAAATCAAAACTGGCTCTACCATTAAAGCAGTGACGATATATCCGAACAGTGCCAAAGTTGTGCGTGTTTCTACAATAAAATTAGAAGCAGGTGATAACGATATTGTCATCAATAATCTTCCCATTAATTTAAGTGAATCGTCATTGCGCGTATCGGGCGAAGGTCAAGGGTCGATTAGTTTAGGTAGCGTAGAGCTATTGCGAAGTTTCCAAGAAGATGTGGTGCAAGAACGAGAAAAAGCACTACTTGAGAAAATTGAAGAGTTACAGGATGGCAGCAGAAAAACCCAAGATTCCTTACAACGTAGCCGTAATCAATTTGATTATATTCAAAGAATGGTATTTGGGGATAAACGCAAACCAAAAGATAATATTAATCACGAGGGTGTACGTGAGACTTACAGAAATCTCCCCGTAGAAAAATGGCAAGAAGCATGGGAAACACTTGATGCGGCAACAGCAACCATTCAAGAAAGAACGCGTGTAGCTGAAAGATCATTAAAAACCTACAACAAACAAATTACAAAATTAAAAAGAGAGTTGAATCAAGTTGCCGTTAATCAAAAACAAACAAGAACAGCTAAGCTGAATGTTAAAAGTGAAAGTGCGACAGAGTTAACCTTAAAGCTTACTTATCAAATACACGGGGCGCGTTGGGCACCTGTTTATGATGCAGATTTAAATACCAGTACAGGCAAGATAGAACTTAAAACACTGGCACAAATAAGTCAGCGCACTGGTGAAGACTGGAAAGGCGTAGACGTAACACTTTCGACATT
>JALSLX010000006.1 GCA_026988095.1 Thiotrichaceae bacterium | reverse complement strand
TCTCCTTTAAATGGAACAGTGACAGGTTCAGGGAACAATCTTAACTATGCACCTAATCCAGGATACATTGGTAATGATAGTTTTAGCTTTACCGTTAATGATGGTTCTGCTTCTTCCACTGCTACCGTAAATATTATTGTTAAAGCCGCAGAAGCCCTCCCAATGACTGTATCAGGTTCTATATTCAAAACTGATGGCACAGGGATTGCTGGAGCAGAAATTAATATTTATAAGAATGATGTTCTTATAAATATTACTCCTATTATTAGTAGCTCAGATGGTAGTTACACATTAGGCTTGCAAGTTGATACTAACTACACATTAGTTATCACTCATGATAATTATGCCACACAGGTTAAGCAAATCACCGCTGTCAATACATCATTATTTACTTTAGATATTGTAATGGCTGTTTCGGAACTGCCCAAAACATTCAATGCTGCTGTATCTCAGACAGCAACATCTAGCGATGGTATTACACAAGTCACAATACCTGCTAATGCATTCCCTAACGGCTCTATTGATCTTGTAATTACATCTTTAGATTTAGGTACTCAGGATGGATTAGATGCTATTCCAGGCAATAATAAAGGTTTATATGATGGACAAGCAGAACCATCATCACTCTTATTTAGAGGAGTCGCAGAATTTAATTTCTTTGATTCAATAACAGGAGAGAAAGTACAGTTAATTCAAGGTGAAACGGCAGAAATTATTATTCCTCTTTATAACAATAAAAAAGCTGACGGTACTTTTGTTGTTGCTGGAGAAACTATACCGTTATTCTATCTTAATGAAACATCTGGTATTTGGATACAGGATGGTATGGCGCTAGTAATTGATGACCTTAATTCACCCACACTATTATCAGCAAAAGCAACTGTTAGTCACTTTACATGGTTCACTCTAAGTTTTAATTTAGGAGACCCTTTAGAGCCTTTATTCAAAACTATTGATGTTTCATTATACCCAGGAACTCAATATAATACTTCCAGTGATTATGCAATAATACGATCTTCTACAACTGCTGATATAGGTTCGACATCCATTGATACACCTGTGAATGTTTTTGGGACAATAACCGCTGATTTCCCTAACCTAGCAAATTCAAGTTCTTGTTTTTGGGCAGAAATATACAGTGATACTAACTATGATGGCGTTATTGACGCCAGTGATCAAGTGAGAAACTCTCAAACAGAGTGTGTAACTATTGATTCATCCCGTTTATTATTCTTAGGTATTCAATTATTTTACCCCGTGTCCGATGATACCTTTACCTCATCAAACAACCTTCTTTGGCAAGACAGTGTTTACGTTCAAGCAGATCCTCTTAGGAATTTTGCAGATGCAAAAGCATATTGTGCTAGCCTTAATTTAGGTGGCTCTAATTATGCATGGAGGCTTCCTAATTTATCAGAATATAGATTAGCCTCAGCTGTTGTCCAAAGAGCTAATTGGAATGCTGTTGTAGAACCTAATGGATTATACTGGGTAAAAGGTGATGGCTATTTTTTAGGCGGTGTTGATAATTCTGAGGTAGCTTTTGTTGTATCATCATCATTTAGCTATCCATATTTCTTCCCGCAACCTACTAAACCTTATGAAAATGATGTGAGATACGGGATTCCTGAATCACAAGGCTTAGGTGTTCGTTGTGTAAGTGGGCTTTATGATTGGCGTTAATTCATCTTTTATATAATACTAATCCCCAGATTGAGGTAATTTACCTTTGTCTAGGGGGTATATGCAGGTTCAACAGTTATCAAATAACAGGCTGTATCGGAATATACTTCTCAAAACCTTCCAGTTTTAATCCTTCGCCTACCCAAGCGTGCCCATAAATAATCTCCCATGAGGCTGGGTATAATCCATCGTTGGTTTTAAAGTTCTCATAAGCTTGTTCAAATGCTTTTAGCTTTTGCTTGCCCATTAAGCCTTTACTACGTTCAGTGTTGGTATTACTTGCGCCAATCTGTTTAATGTCTTTCATTAGTTGTCTTACATTTGAGTAAGTCATGGTGATGAGCTCCATGTCGGTTACTGGGTTGATAAAGCCAGCTTTAAGTAAAGCATCACCGATTTCATGCATATCAACAAATGAGCTGGTGTGTGGTGTTTCATCTACGCTTGACCAACTCATCCGCATTTCTTTCAACGTATCAGGGCCAAACGTGCTGAACAATAAAAGTCCATTTGGTTTAAGCACACTATGAAAACCTAAGAACATTTTGCTAAGGTCATTGCTCCACTGAATCATTAAATTTGAAACCAATAAATCTACGCATTCATTTTTAAAGGGTAGCTGTTCAGCATCAGCACAAACTAGTTTTGGCTTGCGCAACCAGCCACCATGTTTTTGGGTTTGCTTGGTCATATTTAACGCTAAATCTAAAGCGAGTACTTGGGATTTTGGATAGCGTTTCAATAAATCTTTAGTAATAAAGCCCGTGCCGCATCCTGCATCTAATACGGCTTTTGGTTGCAACTTAATATAATCAAGGCGCTCACCCATACGTTTTGCTATCTCACGCTGTAAGACAGCTGCAGCATCATAGTTCTCAGCGGCATTTTCAAAATGTTGACGAGTTATTTTTTTATCAAGCATGGTTTATTGTTTACATTCTTTGTTACATTCAATAAAAGAAATCAGGCTCTCTAGAAATTCTTCAGGATGAGTCATAAAAGGGGCGTGCCCAGTGTTCTTTAGGAGCGTGATTTGATCATCTGGGCGTAGAAAACTCAAATCATTTACAAGCAAAGGGGGGATTAATCGATCTCTATCACCCAAAATCCAATGCTGTGGAATAGTATGCTTAACATTTCGATAATCTGCATGTTTTAAGATGTCTAAACCTAGGTTTAAAGCCTCAAAATGACTGTTTTTAGCACTTTTATTAATACCACCCCCCCCCTTTTTCGATGATTTGTGTTTAAAATCAGCTAATACTTCATCAATTAAACCCTTTTGAAGGTGTTTTGCTCCCTTAATTCCCATGAATTGTAATGCAACAAAGCGCTTGAATGTCGCTTCACTATCTTTTTGTAAGTTTTCAGAAAAACCATCCAGTGTTTCATGGCTTATCGCGTGCTCCCAATCATCTGCCTGAGAAAATTTAGGCGAACTTGCTATCAACGTCAGTGTTTTAAGGTTTGTTATAGGTTTTTTTGATATTTTATTAGCAATAGCTTGTGCTACTAGACCACCTAATGACCAGCCAACAAGGTGAGAGCCTTCAGGGATATGGGGAATCACTAAATCAACAATATCATCCATCTTTTTAGCTACAATATTTGTATTTTCGCCATAGCCAGGTAGATCAACCCAATGCATCAAATACTGGCTCTCTAGTGCTGGGCGTATGACCTCCCACGCACCCGAATTCATCCCCCAGCCATGTAGCATTACTAAAGAATCGCCGTTCTTATTACCTGATGTTTTTACAAATAACTGATTCAATTTGCTAAGATACTCATACGTCATTTACAGAGCGCCCATCATGCCCTACTTTCTGCCAATTTCATTAACTATTCTTGCATATTTCATGGGTTCAGTTTCAGCGGCAATAATCAGTTGTAAACTACTCAATAAAGTTGACCCTAGAACTGTAGGATCAAAAAACCCTGGAGCAACTAATGTGTTGCGTCACGCTGGCAAAAAGGCTGCTCTTTTTACGCTAGCGGGTGATTTGTTTAAAGGTTTAATTCCTGTTGCTATTGGTCATGCTTTTGGTCTTGATTGGATGTGGTTAGGCTTAATTGGTACTGCTGCATTTCTTGGGCATTTATATCCTATCTATTACGGTTTTAAAGGGGGGAAAGGTGTTGCAACAGCACTTGGGGTATATATTGGCCTTCAACCTGTTATTGGCATTGTTGTTGTCATTACCTGGTTGGTTTCTGCATTAGTCTTTAATATATCATCACTTTCTGCGCTAATTGCTACGTTGTTAGCTCCTCTCTATTTTTATTGGATAACAGGGTCGATGCCATTATTAATTATCTTAACCATTATTACAGCCTTTATTTACTGGCGACACCGCAGTAATATTGTTGAAATAATTGATGGAACAGAAGATAAAATATCTGATAAAAAGAAGAAATAAGCTCCTATAAACTTTGTCACATTTATTGCAAAAATCGGTAACAGAACTTAAAGGTGTCGGCCCTAAAATGGCTGAAAACCTTGAAAAGTTAAACATAGAAAAAGTCCAAGATTTATTGTTTCATTTGCCCCTGCGCTATCAAGACCGAACCCGTGTTTACCCCATCGGTAACACCCAACACGGTCAGGAAGTCATGATACAAGGTATCGTTGAGCATTCAGAAATCGTCTACCGACGTAGACGCATGATGATTTGCACAATATCTGATAATACGGGCACGATCACATTACGTTTCTTCCATTTTAGTAATGCACAACAACAAGCCCTATCACGTGGCACAAAAATCAGTTGTTTTGGAGAAGTACGATTGAGCACAAGCTCACGCGAGATGGTGCACCCTGAATATAAAATTTTACAAGATGACACGCCGATAATACTCAGTGATGCGCTTACCCCTGTTTACCCCACTACTAAGGGTTTGCAGCAACGTAGTTTGTTACGCTTAATTAGTGCTGCTATTGAGCAATTAGAAAGTTTGGATGATTTAATTCCTGAAACGATAAATCATCAATATCAATTGAGTAGTTTAAATCAAGCACTACTCACTTTACATAAACCTACATCAGAATTGTCGGTGGTACAACTGCTAGAACGTACCCACCCAAGCCAGCAACGGCTAATATTTGAAGAGCTACTCGCGCATCATTTAAGCCTCAGAAAACTACGTGAACAACAAAAGCAAGCTGCAGGAATTCCCTTGAATTTCACGGAAAAATATTTCGGGGCACTCTTAAAAACACTGCCATTTGATTTGACTGGCGCGCAAAAAAAAGTCATTAAAGAAATAGAGAGTGACTTAAAAAGATCATGGCCAATGAGCCGTTTAGTACAAGGCGATGTAGGTTCAGGAAAAACATTAGTGGCAGCGGCGGCGGTATTAAATGCTATTGAGGCGGGTTATCAAGTGGCACTTATGGCGCCCACTGAAATCCTTGCAGAACAGCACTATAAGAGTTTTAGCGAATGGCTTACACCGCTAAAACTCAAGGTTAGTATGATTTCTGGCAAACTAAAAGTAGCCGTAAAACGAGAGGCTTTAGAAAGTATATCAAATGGTGATAGCCA
>JALSLX010000005.1 GCA_026988095.1 Thiotrichaceae bacterium | reverse complement strand
CCATTTTGTTCTAGCCAGCCACCTTTTCGTAATGGAATTGCAGAGCCTTCCTCTGTGCCTAAACCCAAAATAAAGGTGGGTATATTTTGGTTTTTTAATGTCGTTAATGTTGCTTCTATTTGGGACTTATCTTGCGCATTCGCAAAGTCACCATCGGTTAGCCATAAAATGGCCTTGGCTTGTTTTTGCTCGCTGTTTAGCGTTTGTAATCTTTCGCCTGCCATTGTTAAGGCAGCCGATGCATCGCTACCTTTTGTGGGTAATACTAATTTATCTAAGTCTTTTAAATAGAATTTTAAGGCGTCAATATCACTCGTGATTGGCACAAAAACATGGGCGCGCGCCGCATAAACAACACTACCTAAACGTACATCATCGCGGTTGATCTTGCTTAATAACTCATGCAGTTCTTGTACACCTCGTTGTAAACGTGAGGGCTTGATGTCACGCGCTTTCATAGAAGCAGAAACATCAACGACCACCATAATATCTAATGCGGGCGCATGTTTTGCATCGGCGGATTCGAGCGGAGTTCTTGGTCCTGCCAGTGCGATTGCTAGCAATATCATACTTAGCCAATAAGCGGTGTCTCTTGAGAAAAGCTTTTGCATCAAGCTTTTCTCTTCATTCACTGTCACCCACGGTAATAAATGCTTATCTGCAAATTGATTGCTTGCACGGCTGTTTTTAAAACGAATGATTAACCATAAAATAAGCGGCTGAAACATGAGCAATAGCCACAGCGGTTGTCGCCAATCTAGGTTGTTTAAAATGGATAAAAAACTCATCGCTTATTACCAACCAGTGTTAAAAGCTGCCTCAAGAAAAGCAGTAACAACCCCAAGAATAACGGATAAAAATACAACGAAATTTGAATATATTGTGGTTCTTGTAGTGCTAAGTTTTTGCGTAGCTTTGATATATCGTTTATGGCTTTTTCTAGAGTATCACTGTTTTCTACTCGGTAGCTTTTAGCACTGGTTTGCTCTGCCAAGTCATCAAACAATTGCATATTGACTGAATGATACAAGCCACCTTCGGTTTCTTTGTTTTTTGATGTACTACCACCAATGGCAATGGTAAAAAGTGGAATGTCATTTTCCGCGAGCAATGCAGCAGCTGCATTCACATCAACTTTGCCACGTGACTCATCGGCATCACTAAATAAGATAAATGTTTGATGGCGTTTTTTATGCTGTGACTGTCGTTGTTTAGACCGTTGTTTAGACTGTAGTTGAGATTCTAATTGTAGTTCTTGTTTTTTTGCTTCTTGAAGTGCTAACAATAAGGCGCTGCCAATATCGCTATATCTGCCTGCAAGCGAGGTTGTTATGCGCTGTAGCATTTTTCGGATCAGGTTTTGGTCATTACTCAAAGGCACAAGTTTGTAGGCTTGCTCTGCAAAGATGATCACACTAATGCGCTCACCGTTCATGCGTGATGCAAATTTATCCAGCAATTGACGGAGTAAATCCATTCGACTGATTGCTACGCCATCCACCTGATAATCTTTGAGTTGCATGCTGATGGATGTATCCACCAAAAAAACAATATCTCGCTCAGGCGGTGGGTCTGGTAGTTTTTCACCTCTTAAAATGGGCTGTGCCAAAGCGATAATAAGACTGCTTATTATCAAAGCGACCCATAGACTTAATCTATTTTTAGAGGCTTTTTGAGGTTCATCTTCGGTAAATAGCTCTGCTAAGGGATGATAAAAGCTTGAGGTTTTACGCATTGCCAATGCGAGTGTGGGCTCTTGGTTTTGTGTATTACCTTGGGCTTGTTTTTTGCTTTGCCAAAATAAATAAAGCCATAACATGGGCAGTAAAATAAACCATTCTGGTGTGAGCCAATGTAGCTGATAGTTTTCCATTAGGAACTAGCTCGCAACCAAATTTGTGCAGTTTTGATTAATGATGATAGCTCTTGTGGCTGACTTGATTTATTTGCATAAAGTGCTGTTTCTAACGTGCTTAAATATTCTCGCCATTTCATATTATTGGGCATCACTTTATCCAGCCGTGTTTCGTTAAAGCCTTGGCGAAGTGAGCGAGCGATTTGTTTTTTTATTCTTTGCGAATCATGCCCGTCAATACTTAACTCTTTTCTTAATTGCAGTTTCAACTGCGTTCTTAATTTCTTTAATGAACGTAGTGCTGTTGCTTTGGGCGAGTGGTATCTTTTTCTCCATGCTATTGCGACTATCAAACTTAGCAATCCAACAATCATCCAAATCCACCAATATGAAATAGGAGTTGGATCAGGCAAAAGCAAACCTTCCAAATTCATATTGGCGAGTTTTTCGATGGATGTTTTTTCTTCGTACATCGTATTTATAACGCTTCTAGTGGTAATGGAATAATGGGTGCTAAATTATCATCTGTGGTCAAGACTGAAATAAAAGGTATACCTCGATCTTCGAACAATTGTTTAATAGATTGTTGATGATTTTTAGCGCGTGACTGAAACTTTTCACGCTGTTTATTACTGCCAGATTCAACTTGGTACAGAGTATTTGAAAGAGCATCTTTAAAACGTAATGTGCCATTATTGGCTAATGACTGCTCGGCAACATCGGCAATATGAATGGCGATAACATGATGCTGTGCTTGCAATGCTTCTAATGTGCTTTGGTGCTTTGCGCCTAAGCCTAAAAAATCACTGACTAAATAAATCAATGAGCCTGCAGGGTTTTTGTCTGATAAATTTCTTAATACGAGTTGCCAGTTTTGTGATTGATCTGTGGGTTTGTTAGTCGTTTTATTGGCAACTTTAACAGCATTAGAAACCACCGGTAAGCAAGCACCGGATACAACATCAAACAAACTATTAAAAGCTTGGTCATTTTTACTTGATGGAAACCACTGGTTGCTATTGCTGTTGTCTTCCAATATTAGCCCGCTCAATGCTAATCGATTTTGGCGAGCCACTAAGCTCAACAATGTGGCTACACGTGCCGCCTGAGTCACTTTAAGTCGTTTGCGCGTGCCAAATCGCATGGTTGCACCACGATCCATCAGCAGGCACATCGTTGGGCTGGATTCTGTATGAAAGGTTTTGACTAGTGTTTCTTTGCTGCGCGCTGTTAATCGCCAATTTATAAAACGTGGGTCATCACCTGCTTGATAAACACGGCTTTCGGCGTAGTCCATTCCACTGCCTATTTTTCTTGTAGGCAATGTGCCCGAAAAATGGCTTTCTAAACGATGCCCATATCCACCTGTTGGCTTGATCTGTTTTGCTTGATTTGCAAGTTCGTTGTATTCGTCAGAATCAATCAGTGAAGCTTCAATACCTACTTTAATGTCTACTTTAAGGTTTACTTTGGTTTTCATGGAACAGGAATAAAATCGATTATTTTTTGTATAATCGCATCAGCATCAATACCCGCAGCACGAGCTGAATGATTAAGAATAAGGCGATGGCGTAAAACATCAGGCGCCATTGCTACAATATCTTCGGGGATAACAAATTCTCGCCCTTGAATATATGCCAATGCGCTACTAGCACGAAGCAAAGCGATTGAGGCACGTGGCGATGCTCCTGCAACTAAAAATTCACCCCAGCTTTCTTCTATGGATGCTAAGTCACGTGTTGCGCCGACTAATTGGATAATGTACTTTTCTAAAATATCTTCGACATGAATTTCTGCTACTTCGCGTCTTGCTTGTAAGACTAAAGCCGTTTCAATCGTTGGATTTTCTGAGCTTTTGTCTGAACCAAAATGCTCATCTCTATCTCTTTGTAATATCAGCAGCTCTTCATCTGCAGTTGGGTAACTCAAAACGACGTGGAGTAAAAACCGATCAAGTTGTGCCTCGGGCAAAGGATAAGTACCACTTTGTTCTAGCGGGTTTTGTGTTGCCATCACGATAAACAAATCAGGCAATGGACGTGTTACACCGCCAACGGTTACTTGGTGCTCTTGCATTGCTTCAAGCAGTGCAGATTGCACCTTAGGTGGCGCACGGTTTATTTCATCTGCCAAAATAATCTCATGAAAAATTGGCCCTGATACAAAATTAAATTCGCCCTTATTCGGGTCATAAACTTCACTGCCCGTTAAATCTCCTGGCATTAAGTCAGGCGTGAATTGAATGCGCTGAAAGCTGGCATGAACACCACTTGCTAAGGTATTTACGGCTTTAGTTTTTGCTAAACCAGGAGGACCTTCAAGCAGAATATGCCCGCCTGTTAGCAATGCAATTAATAAACGATCAAGTAATGCTTGTTGCCCAACAATGGTTTGTTGCAGATGATTACGAAGGGTTAGAAATGATTCTTGTGATTGCATAGGGGTTCCTGAAAATTGGGCTACTACACTTGATGGTAACTTGCATACTTAAACGCATCAAGCACGTTTCCTTTATGATGCTCAATATGCAACAATGCTACATGAAAAACCTTATACCTTGGGGAAGCGTAATGAGATTAACATTTTTATTCGTCATAGCATTTTTTATGACAGGTTGTAGTAATTTTACGGAAACACTTAAGGCGATGTCAGCCGAAGATAACACCACCGTTAGTAGCAACCCATTAAAAACAAAAAAAGATTTACAAATAGAGAAAAACCTCACCAGTGGCGCATGGGTGTACCAACGCCAAGGCGATGACTGTAAAGACACCACATGGACACAAACCTTCCATAAAAATCGCTATTACAAATCAGGCGGATCGGCTTGCTTACTAAAAGATGCTTTTTCAATAGATGCAGAAAGCTGGCACGTCAAAAAACAAATACTTTATATCATCAATCTTTCTCCTAAAGCGGGCGATGATATTATCTTAAAGTATGGCATTAATTATTTGGATGAAAAGAAACTGATTTTGAGTAGTGGGCAGTTTAAATATACTTTTTTAAGGAAAGACTGATTAAGGAAACCCTGATCAAGTCTCATAAATTTTGGCGTTTTCAGAACTTAACTAGGTTAATCAGAGCTTTCTTAAAGTAGAAAGACTCTGCATATCATTGGTGTGTCGCACGCATCTGCTGTACGAGAAAATAATAGATAATAAAGCCCAGCTCTTATACAAATCATCGAAAAAGAGGGGGGGGTGTCATGAAAAACAAGCATTTTTTATTAAAAAACCGCTTAAAGCGCTATTTTACAAGACCACCCCGTGAATTCAACTCGCAAGTGCAATCCTATTTCCAGCAAAGAATACCTCATTAGGGGTTCTGCCCTTAAGACATTTCCTAGGTCTATTGTTTAACTTATCAATGATCCATTGAATGTAAC
>JALSLX010000004.1 GCA_026988095.1 Thiotrichaceae bacterium | reverse complement strand
ATAGATGTAATCTCATAAAATGAATAATAGTGCCAAAATTATCAAACAAACTCAGTGCTGGATAAGCAAATTTATCATCCAACATAATATCTGCCCTTTTGCCAAACGTGCCTTTGATGAAAACGATACAAATAATGATACTGGCAATATTCACTATGAAGTTGTCCTAAGCGACAAGCTTGAGAACCAGCTACAAGAACTCATTTATTCTTGCGAGCAACTTGATAGAGAAGTTGATATAGAAACTAGCTTGTTAATATTACCTCATGGGCTATCTGATTTTGATGACTATCTCGATTTTCTAGCACTTGCGAATGATTTAATGCATCAACAGTCTTATGAGGGCGTTTATCAATTAGCCAGTTTTCACCCAGATTATTGTTTTGAGGATGTTGAGGCCGATGATGCCAGTCATTACACCAATCGTTCCCCCTACCCCATGTTGCATTTGATTCGCGAAGAAAGCCTTGAGAAGGCATTAGCCAACTACCCTAACCCTGAAAATATTCCAAGTAGAAATATCGAATACACACGTGAAATGGGCAAAGAATCATTACAATTATTAATACAAACATGTAAAAAATAAAGAAATAATAGACAAAATCTTGAAGCCGAAAATCTATTTTTCAACTATTCTACTGATTTAATGAAAATAAATGAGCGAGCCATGGAAAAAATAATTGTCGGCAGTGAAGAGTGGTGTGCATTCCCTAAACTATCAATCCCAGCTATTCGTGCGCGGGTTGATTCTGGTGCAAAAACATCGTCGCTTCATGCTTTTAATATCAGCACTTTTAGACGCAACTCTGAGCAATGGGTAACATTTGAAGTTCACCCACTACAAAACAATCGTAAAACCGTAGTGCGCTGTGAAGCGCCAGTGATTGATCGCCGAAGTATTAAAAGCTCAAACGGCACAACAGAAAAACGCTATGTCATTCGTACTGAATTAAACATTGGCGATACCGCCTTTGAGATTGAACTGACACTGACTAATCGTGACTCTATGGGTTATCGAATGCTTCTCGGGCGCGAAGCCATGAAAGGACGTATGCTGGTTGACCCCGCAGAGCAGTGCCATCAAGGTCATCTTGATGATGCAACTATCAAAAGCTATTACGGTAGCTCTGAGCCACGCAAAGATGGCTTAAAAATCGGGCTTCTCGCCAGTAATCCAAACCTTTATAGTAACCAACGTATTATGGAATCGGCAGTAGAGCGTGGTCACCAAATATCCTTCCTAAATATCAAACACTGTTATATGAAGATGGATGCAGAAGAACCAGAAATCCACTACCGAGGTGGGCGATTATTAAATGATTTAGATGCCGTTATCACGCGCATTCGCCCTAGCATGACATTTTATGGTTGCGCTCTTACCCGTCAGTTTGAAAGCATGGGCATTTATACCACCAACTCATCCACGGCGATTACTCAATCACGCGACAAATTATTTTCACTACAGCTACTCATAAAAAAAGGGTTAAATATACCGACTACAGGTTTTGCCAACTCGCCCATTGATACCAATGATCTAATCGATATGGTGGGTGGCGCACCCTTAATTGTAAAACTACTCGAAGGCACACAAGGCAGCGGAGTAGTGCTGGCAGAAACGCGTAAAGCGGCAGAATCAGTCATCAATGCATTCAAAGCCTTACACGCCAATCTATTGGTACAAGAATTTGTAAAGGAAGCTGACGGAAAAGATTTGCGCTGCTTTGTCATCGACAATAAAGTCGTTGCCACCATTCAGCGCCAAGCCGCACCAGGGGAATTCCGCGCAAACTTACATTTAGGCGGTACAGCCTCAGTGGTTAGGATTACGGCAGAAGAACGTAAGCTCGCACTCAGCGCATCCAAGACTTTAGGATTAAAAGTAGCAGGTGTAGACCTCATCAGATCATCAAAAGGTCCGCTATTGCTCGAAGTAAACTCATCCCCAGGGCTAGAAGGTATAGAAACAGCCACAGGCAAAGACATTGCCGGCATGATCATCACCTCAATCGAGAAAAAACTACGTTGGAAGCGTGATTTAGGGCTTTAAAAGACTAAAAAGCCTTATTTTTATGACCACCCCCCCTGTTTTTCGATGATTTGTGTTTTTTTGATAGCTTATTTACCTACAAATCATCGAAAAATAGGGGGGGTGGGTATATAAAAAGGTTTTTGAAGCTGTTTTTTATTATTTTCTGGCTATTTATTTATTTAATTAATTAATTAATTAAAGTGTCTTAGTAAAAAGTCCCGACCTTAAAATCAAACTTATCTTGTCCATTTCGACTAGGTGAGCCTAAAACATTAAAGGTTGAACCCGAAGGGTCTTTTGCATAACCGTGACAATAGAATTCCAACTGATGTTTTTTATTAACTGACACGGTTGCCGCAGAGCTTAAACTGCAGTTGGGCATATTTTGCCTTACTGCAAATGCACTCAAGGGGTAAAGGCTTAACTTTCCTTGCGGTTGAATCAGTTTAGATAGTCGCCAGTAGCCGTTTCCCGTTACTGCGCCTAAACCTTTTGAATCACCTGTTGTATGTACACTGTATATATCGCCTGTCCCACATTCTGTGATTAAAGATAGGTTTTCAGAGAATCTAAGTAGTTTTGGCCACTGCTTGGGAATACTAAATTGTGACTTGTTGATTAATGACAGATTACTTGGCACACCATTTTTAAGTTTTAAGTGATAAAAATAGTTATAACGTGGATGATTATCTTGGCTACCTGGGCCGCTAGTTAAAACTAATAAATTATTGTTTGATAACCGCAATAAACCTAAGCCACCGCCGAAACTATACTTTTCTCTTGGCGAGATCTGGATTCTTTGGATGTGTTTACTGTTCGGGGAGTTAATATCTTTAAACACCAAAGCACCGTTTGAGCCATACACTAAATAGCGCCCTATTACTTGAACGCCACTAGGATGACCACTATTGCTTTGCTGTAAAGATACTAGATTGTTCTTGCCTGAACTATTACGTGAAACCACAAAAACACCGCCCTTACTTTTATGGCTGTGTGTCCCTACAAATGGAAAACGTTCTGAGTTTGTACGAGCAAAACCTTGTATATGTTTGTTTGGTATTCCTAAAGGGTAAGCAGGGTCTCCATCAAAGATATCCAATGGTTTTACTCCAAAAGGCGGATAACTTTTAGCCCAAGTGAAGTGCCAAGATTGCTTACGCCATTTTAATTTTCCATCGCTTGCGCGAGCAAACTGCTGTTGAATATTGCTAGCGCAAACATTGCAGTCGGCATCACCTTTTTTACAGCTTGTATCACCTTTTATTAATAGGTTTGTAGCAAAAGGAGATTGTATATGAGTTGTAACTTTGGGTTTTGTATGCGAGTTATCGTCATAAATTACAGAACGAGTTATTGCAGGTTTTCTGTTAGTATTTTTAGTAAGAATTCCTACTTGACCTCCTCCATGACGGTGTTTAACACCTATTGTAGGTAAAGAGTGTTTATGACTTCGTCCATTGTGCTCGTGAACTACTGGTGGCGCTGGTTTGGCAACGCCAATCTGAACGACAACGACTAAAACTAAATAAAATACTTTTTTCATTTTTTCCTATTGTAATCTAATGTGTTCACGCTACTGTTTACTTCTTTTGGACTGTCTCGCTAAACGGTCTTGTTCACGAAGGTGAGAAAGCTTTTCGCCTATCTTTAATTCTAAGCCTCTTGCCACAGGCTCATAATAAACTTGCTCGCCTATTTCCTCAGGAAAATAGGTTTCACCAGCGGCATAAGCACCTTCTTCTTGATGCGCGTAGCGATAGTCTTTGCCGTAGTCCAACTCCTTCATCAAACTGGTTGGTGCGTTACGCAAATGCATAGGAACATCTAACGAACCGGACTCTTTTGCATCCCGCATCGCTTGTTTATAGGCCGCATAAACTGCATTACTTTTTGGTGCTGACGCAAGATAAACGACTGCCTGTGCAAGTGTCAATTCACCTTCAGGGCTTCCTATTCGCTCGTAAGTTTGCCAAGCATCCATTGCTATGGATAAACCTCTCGGGTCTGCATTGCCTATGTCTTCACTTGCCATGCGCACTAACCGTCTGGCGATATAAATAGGGTCGCAACCACCATCAATCATTCTGCAAAACCAATACAGCGCCGCATCGGGGTTTGTCCCGCGTACACATTTATGCAAGGCTGATATTTGTTCGTAAAAAAGGTCTCCACCTTTATCAAAACGGCGCACACCTTCGCTGGCTATCTCTTCAATGGTGGCTAGAGTTATGGTATTATTTTTTGCCAAGTCGGTGGCAATCTCCAACCAGTTTAAGCCACGGCGTGCATCACCATCTGCCGCCTTCGCTAAAAAATCTAATGCTTCTGGTTCAATTTTTAATTTTAGCTTTCCTAATCCACGTTCTTCATCGGTAATTGCAGATTGCAGAATCGTTTTAATATCATCAACTGTAAGCGCACGTAAAATATAAGTACGCACACGTGAAAGCAACGCATTGTTTAATTCAAACGATGGATTTTCAGTGGTTGCGCCAATAAAGCTAAAGGTGCCATCTTCAACATGAGGCAAAAAAGCATCTTGTTGTGATTTATTAAAACGATGTACTTCATCAACAAACAGTACGGTGCTGCGACCATCAAGTTCATGACTTTGTTTGGCTAATTTAACCGCCTCACGAATATCTTTAACACCTGATAATACTGCCGACATAGTGATAAATTCAGCACCGCTATAATGAGCAATTAATCTCGCAAGGGTTGTTTTACCAGTGCCTGGAGGTCCCCAAAATAACATTGAATGCAAGCGATCTTGCTCAATGGCCGCACGTAATTGTTTATCTTCACCAAGGATATGCTGTTGACCAACATACTCTTCTAAGGTCTGAGGACGCATTCGTTCGGCTAATGGTTGATTATCTGAGTCGGCTTTTATCACGCTTAAAGTTTAACTCAAAAATAGACTTTTTGTAGTGAGTTTATTTAGAATCATACTTCATCTTTTTAGGATGCTTTTAACAAATACCATAAAGACAAACATCAGATTTATAGGCTTCATTAGGTTAATATGAACTTGTTGCATCTAAAACCTTCTAATTAAAAAAGTCATCGCAAAATAAAGGACTAAGGGGATATAAATGAATTTTTTAACAATGCTAAAAGTAGTGCTAAAAACACTAAAAACAAAGGCAAAACAATTAACCGTTCTTACATTTTTTGCATTAGCGCTAACAGCTTGTGGCGGTGGTAGTAAAGATACAACAGCCCCTGAAAA
>JALSLX010000003.1 GCA_026988095.1 Thiotrichaceae bacterium | reverse complement strand
CTAATATCACATTCAGATAATATTTTGCGTAACATTTGTGCTGATTGCTCAACGGAGATTTCCCCGTGCGGTCCACCCATATCAGTACGCACCCAGCCTGGATGAAGTATCAATGCCGTAATATCTAAATGGCGTAAATCATGCGCGGCACTGACCATTACGGCATTTAATGCGGCTTTTGTTGCACGATAAGCATACGCGCCACCTGAGCCATTATCATCCATACTACCCATTTTACTGCTCATGCTAGCGATGATTTTTTTGTCACTGATGGCTACGTTTTCAGCAAAATATTCCATCATCTTCATCGGTGCTATTAAGTTGACCGCAACCGCCTCCTCCCATGCTTTATCATCGGTTTTTCCAAATTGAGATGCGCCCAGCGCGTGAACGCCTGCATTGTTAATGAGAATATCAACAGGCTTATTTTTGAAGGCTTTTTCAAGCGCATCCATTTGAGCTTCATCCGTGACTTCTAGCTCGTGGATGATTAATGATTGATTATTATTCTCCTCCTCCGCTAAAGTATTTAGCTCCTTTGCATTTTTGGGGTTGCGACAACAGGCATGAACTTCCCAATTGTTATCCAGATATTGTTTACAAAGCTCTAAACCGATTCCGCGGTTTGCTCCAGTGATTAGAAGTGTAGGCATTTTAATTCCTGTTAAACTTGAATATAAAAGGCAGTATACTCCGACTCTATTTTAAATTAAGCGTTTTCCATTATGGATATTACTCAAGTCAATATTGACGATATAAAAATGACCGAATACAGTCACGGCTCTGGTTGTGGTTGTAAAATTTCCCCCGCAGTTTTAGATGTAATGTTAAAAAGTGAGATACCCGCCATGGTGGATGAATCACTTTTAGTCGGTAATAGCACACGCGATGATGCGGCAGTTTATGATTTAGGCAATGGCACGGCAATCATTAGCACGACTGACTTTTTTATGCCGATTGTTGATGACCCTTTTACCTTTGGGCGTATTGCAGCAACTAATGCAATCAGTGATATTTACGCCATGGGTGGTAAGCCTATTATGGCGATTGCGATATTTGGTTGGCCATTAGATAAACTCCCAGCTGAAGTTGGGCAACAAGTGATCGAAGGTGGAAGGCAGGCTTGTAAGGATGCGGGGATGTCATTGGCTGGTGGGCACAGTATTGATGCACCAGAGCCAATTTTTGGTTTAGCGGTGACAGGCACGGTTGCGACAGAGCAGGTTAAGCAAAACTCGACAGCTAAAGCGGGTAACAAACTTTATCTCACCAAGCCATTAGGCGTAGGGATTCTTTCAACCGCGCAAAAAAAGAAAATTATAAAGCCTGAACACGCTCATATAGCTCCAGATTCCATGTGCAAGCTCAATGATATTGGTGCAGAACTAGCGGTACTAGATTGTGTAACGGCTATGACCGATGTAACAGGGTTTGGCTTAGGCGGGCATTTGCGTGAGGTGTGTGAAGGCAGTGGTTTACAAGCTGAAGTTCAGTATGATCAACTGCCACTTTTGCCGCATGTGATGGAATATTTGACGCAAGGCTGTTCTCCTGGTGGTGCGGAACGTAACTTTGAGAGTTACGGGCATTGTTTAAGTGAGATGAGCTCAGAGCAGCAATCCATCGTATGTGATCCGCAAACCAGCGGTGGTTTATTAGTAGCTGTTGATGAGGCGGGCGAAGCTGATTTTATAAAGGTGATTGAAGCTGAAGGAATGCAACTTGAGTGTATTGGTCGTTTGATTAATGCAAATTCTAATGATTCATTGATTACGATTGTATGAGTAACTTAGCGCTTGAAGGCATGCCAAAAGGTGAACACCCACAGATTGATGATTACGCATCCTTATTTTTAAATAATGTACCCATGCTAGATGTGCGCGCACCTGTTGAGTTTGAACAAGGTGCATTTCCTAATTCAGTAAATATCCCTTTAATGACAGATGAAGAGCGCGAAGCAGTTGGTATTTGTTATAAAGAGCAAGGGCAAGATGCAGCAATATTATTGGGTGCTGAACTGGTAACGGAAGAGGGTCGAACTCAACGTAAAAAAGCTTGGGCTGAGTTTTTTGAAAGGTATGAAAAACACAAATCATCGAAAAACAGGGGGGGTGGTGGTGTTTTATATTGTTTTCGTGGTGGTTTACGCTCACAAATATCACAGCAATGGATTCTTGATGAAACAGGTATCGATCAGCCAAGAGTAAAGGGTGGCTACAAAGCTATGCGTCGATTCTTGATTGATAGCATCGACCGCATAGCAAATGAAATCCCCATCGTGATTTTAGGTGGACGCACAGGCTCAGGTAAAACACGCGTATTAAAGAAGCTGGATAACAGTATCGACTTAGAAGGCTTGGCGAATCACCGAGGTTCAGCCTTTGGGCCAACCGCAACACCACAACCCACACAAATCAATTTTGAGAATGCTTTAGCGATTGCCTTACTAAAGCAAGAAGCCAAAGGCGCAAAAGTTTTAGTGGTCGAGGATGAAGGGCGAAACGTAGGCTCAATCGGTGTGCCACAATCATTTTTTGATGCAATGCAAAAAGCCCCAATTGTGAAGCTAGAGGTATCTCAAGAAGAGCGAAATCAAGTGAGTATTGAAGAATATATCGTCGATACTCAAGCACACTTTGATGAAGTTTATGGAAAGGATGAGGGTGCGATTAAACTATCAGAGCATTTATTGAATAGCCTGAGTAAAATCCAAAAACGCTTAGGCGGTGTACGTTATCAAGAAGCGAAAGATCAAATGGAATTGGCGATAGAACAACGTCTTAGCAGTGGCTCGTTGGATGGTTTTATCCCAGTTGTGAAGACGTTACTGATCGATTATTACGACCCGATGTATGATTATCAATTTTCAAAGAAAACCGAGCGTGTGTGTTTTACAGGCTCGGTTGATGAGGTCTTAGAATACTTTATGTGATTTTAAAGCTAAGGTAGCGCACGTCTCGCTGCTGATTGCCCTGCCATAGAACCATATTTGCGACCAGTGCTACCAGCAACTAGTCCGCCTGCCGCGCCACCAACGATTCCACCCGCTGTTCCTACGACTGCACCTGCCGCTTTTACAGGCAATTTTGCTACGCTCACTGTGCTATTAATTACTTGTTGTTGTGAACAAGCCTGTATTGATAAAAGAAGTACGAGAGATACTCCAACTTTTAAAGTAGTCATATTAGCCTTTGTAGTTTTATTATTTGATGGGCACGAGTTTATCAAAGCCAAGCTGAGCTGGAGGTGAATGAAATTCATTCAATTTTATTTGGAGACTTTGGGAGATTGATAATTTTAAGCACCAAAGTCATGCCACTTAATATTATAGCGATTGCTCCCCACATTCTCGCAGTCACGATCTCGCCCAATAATAAGTAACCAAAAAGAAATGAAAAAATAGGGATAAGAAAGGTCACACTAACCGACCGTGCAGGGCCAATATTATTGATAAGCCGAAAGAAAATAAAATAGGCAAGCGCAGTGCAAACAATACCAAGGAAAATTGCATAGAGCCATTGAGTATTACTAACGGTACTAAAATCTGGCAAGAAAAACGGAAGCAAAATCAGCATAAATATGGCCGCGAAAAATAGACTGCCCGCTGTTTTTGTCATGGTTGAAACATCTGATAGATACTTCTTCATGCTGTTAGACGCGACACCATAAAGTAGAGCTGCCATAACACCTGATAAAATAGGAAGCCATGTTTTAAGCTCCCAAGTTACTTTATCCCACACTAAAATTGTTAATCCAAAAATACTAATAGCCAGCCCTAAAAACTGTAACTTAGACATTTTATCTTTTAGCCATACATGTGCAATCCATGCCGTAAAAATTGGTGTCATTGCATTTAAAATTGAGACAGTACCTGCAGTTAGCGAGACGCTGGCATAAGCAAGAAAGCAAAAAGGAATTGCCGAACTAATAATGCCAATCCATGCTAGTGAGCGCCAGTTTTCAATAAACTCTTGTTTGAGTTCTTGAGTAAATAAAAAGGGTGATAAACAAAGAGCTGCTACGACAATCCTAACGGTAATTAATGCAATTGGACCAAACACCTCGGCAGTCGCGCGCATAAATATAAAAGAGCTTCCCCAAATGGATGCAAGCAGAATAAGCAGAAAAATATCAGAAAGTTTCATCAGTGTAGTGACCTAAATGGGGCGGGTTAGCGATTGTTAGATTTGTTATAGTAGAAATTAGAACTTTCACACCCTTTTAGGATGATTTCACTATGTTATTTCAGTTATCTAGAATAATAATATTATCAACGCTATTTTTGGCAAGCCCCGTTAAGGCTGAAAATACTTGGCAACTCACCAAGCAAGAAGAAGGTATACAAGTTTATGTGCGTGACAACCCTAGCTCCCCTATAAAAATATTTAGAGGTGTCGTCACTTTGCCAGCAACAAAGCTAAGCTCTTTAGTGGCTGTGCTTGATGATGTAAAGGCAATGCCCCAACTTTTGCATAATTGCAAAAGTGCTAAAATCTTAAAAAAAGAAAGTGATTTTTCAACGACATTATATGTCGTGAGCAAAATGCCTTGGCCAGTAAAAAATAGAGATTCCATTGTTTATTCTGTAATGACTCAAGATAAAAATACTAAAAAAGTATTAATAAAAATGCAATCTAAGCCAAAATCTGTGCCACCTAAAAAAGGAATGGTACGTGTACAAGCCATGTCGGGTTATTGGGAGTTTATGCCAGTTCTAGTTGATGGGAAAAACAGCAAAAATGTAAAAGTAACTTATGAGTTAAGCATAGATCCAGGAGGAAGCTTACCCAAATGGTTAGTCAATACCCTTGCGGTGGATTTTCCATTCTATACATTGAAAAATTTACGAGAATTAGTGAAAAAACCAGTCTACAGAGATGCAAAAAGCCCTAATATTATCAATTAAGGCCTTTTTTCTTTACCCACCCCCCCTGTTTTTCGATGATTTGTATGAAAAACAGAGGTAAAAAGATACGAAATATCGAGTTGAGGACGTTTACTCAAAGTTTTTTATCACCTAATACTTGTTTGTTTCAGTATTAGGTGATTTTTTATGCTTAAACTTCGCGCATCAACTCCAGCATCTCGGTTGCACTCATTGAGCCACTCATATCAGAACCTTCTAGTAAGCTATCCGCCAGTTCACGTTTATGTTGATGCAATTTTACGATTTTTTGCTCAATAGTATTTTCAGCCACTAAACGATAGATAGTTACAGGGCGTGTCTGTCCAATACGGTGTGCACGGTCAGAGGCTTGGTTTTCTACCGCAGGGTTCCACCAAGGAT
>JALSLX010000002.1 GCA_026988095.1 Thiotrichaceae bacterium | reverse complement strand
GAAAATCTATTCTGAAGCTGGTAGCTTATTTATGAACTTAAACTTACAAATTAGGTTTGTAAAATAACAAACCTAACTAAAAGTAGCACTAACCATCCATCCGCATCATCTCAGAAACCTCAAGCGTCCCCCCAATTTCTAAAAACGGGCAGGTTTTTGACATCTCTATCGCTATTAGCATTGAATCTGCTTGAATTACCGTAAATCCAGACATCTCCGTTTTACTGCCAGCAGCAACTTGTCCGTCTGGGGTGATTACGTGTGTATCTTTTAGTGGGTTTGCGGGGCTAACGAGTGCGTCGCCTAGTGATGCTAACCATTCTCTGTATTTTTCAAAGTGCTTTGCGCCTTCTTCTGGATCTGAGGGTTGGTTGCCACCTAAGTAAACTAATATAAATGTAGCCATGAGTATCTCCTGTATTTAATGGGCTAATACTAATTAGGATGGTGATAATTAACAACAACAAACCACTTAAATATTAGCTGTGGTCATACAAAACGTGGAAAAAAGGGGGGGGGTGTGCTATATAATCGCCTCAAAATTAACCATGATTGACCAACTATGAAAAATTTTATCGAAGAACTTACATGGCGTGGGATGATCCACGATGTTATGCCGGGTGCTGAAGAGCATTTAAACGAGGCGATGCGTTCCGCTTATGTGGGTTTTGATCCTACGGCTGATTCTTTGCATATTGGTAATCTTGTGCCCATTATGTTGTTGGCGCATTTTCAGCGTTGCGGGCATAAGCCTGTTGCTTTGGTGGGTGGTGCTACGGGGATGATTGGTGATCCTTCGGGGAAGTCGGCTGAGCGTAATTTATTGGATGAAAAAACCTTGCGCCATAATCAGGATGCGATTCAAAAGCAGTTGTCCCATTTTCTTAACTTTGATGATAGCGCTTCTGAGAATAGTGCTGTCATGGTAAATAACTATGATTGGATGAAGGACTTTTCATTCCTTCAATTTATCCGTGATGTGGGCAAACACATTTCTGTCAATTACATGATGGCGAAAGATTCGGTTAAAAATCGTATTACTTCTGATGGCTCGGATGATGGTGGCTCAGAGGGCATGAGCTTTACCGAGTTTACTTATCAGCTAGTGCAGGGATATGATTTTTTGCATTTGTACCGCGAGAATAATTGCAGTATTCAAATGGGCGGAAGCGATCAGTGGGGCAATATCACCACGGGCACGGAGCTGGTGCGTCGTATTGGCAAGGGCAAAGGCTATGCAATTACTTGTCCGCTAATCACAAAGGCGGATGGTTCTAAATTTGGTAAGAGTGAAGGCGGTAATGTTTGGTTAGATGCGAAATACACCTCGCCTTACAAATTCTACCAATACTGGCTAAACTCGGGGGATGAAGACAGCGAAAAGTACATTCGTATATTCACTTTTATGCCAGAAGATGAAATTTCCGCGTTGATAGCAGAACACAACGAAGCGAAGCATATGCGCGCACTACAAAAGCGTTTAGCGAGTGAGATTACCGCAATGGTGCATTCACAAGCTGATTTGGATAATGCGATTAAAGCCAGCTCAATATTATTTGGTAAATCAACCAGTGATGATTTAAAAGCGTTAGATGATCAAACATTCTTAGACGTGTTTGAAGGCGTGCCACAGGCAGAAGTTGCCATGAGCGAGATTGAAGCAGGCTACGATATTGTTGCCGCACTCGCGACTGATACTAACTTTTTAAAATCAAACAGCGAAGTGCGCCGTGCGCTAAAAGAGAATTCAATCTCAGTGAATAAAGAGAAAATATCGGAAGAAGATTATAAGCTGACCACCGCAGACTTGATCAATAATAAATTTATTCTGTTACAACGTGGAAAGAAGAATTACTTTGTTTTGAAGGCTGTTTAGTTCTTATTTGGAGTTTCCTTAAACAATTGATACTATTATTGACACTTTTGCATTCAATGAATACAATGAATGCAATGAAATCATAGGTGATTGTTATGGCAATGCTTACAATCAGAAATATTGACGAGTCTTTAAAAGCAAAACTTAAAATTATGGCTGCAGAACAAGGGGTTTCGATGGAGGAACAAACTCGAAGAATACTCCGTGACGCCGTGTTGATTAAACCCAAAAATCAAAAAGGCTTAGGTACTCGTATCCACGATCGTTTTGTAGATATTGGTGGTGTTGACTTAGCGTTGCCTAAACGTTCTCCAGCTCGCCAAGCACCTGATTTTTCTGTGTTATAGCTTTGTTTATACTAGATACAAATATCGGAGTTAATTCGGCAAGAACCAAGCTCTAATGTCATTATTTGGATGGATGAACAACTAGCCGCTGATTTATTCATTACATCAATCGCCATCGCAGAGATAAAGCTAGGAGTGGCATTATTGCCAGAGGGAAAGCGAAAGAGCATTCTTGCTGGGTTAGTTGATGAGATGTTACAAGAGTTTTCTGAGAATCAACTCCATTTTGATGGTCTTGCTGCTGTTGAATATGCAAATATAGTGTCGCAATGTGTTAAGCAAGGTCGGCCGATAAGTACTGAAGATGCTCAAATTGCTTCTATCTCAAGTGTGCATGGTGCAGTGTTGGTAACGCGAAATACACGAGATTTTGAGATGATTAAAAACTTGGAGATATTCAACCCTTTCATCTAGAGAGTAATAGAAATGAACTTATATCTGCGATTACTTCTAATTTATCTACAAGCAAAACGTGCAACGCCCATCACGCTGGACAATCTCTATAACCAGCTAAACCTTACGGTGTTACCCAATGATTTAGATATTAGCTTGCACGTCAATAATGGTCGCTACCTCACTTTATGCGATTTATCGCGCTTTGATTTATTTGTGCGTTCAGGATTGCTCGAAGTGATGAGAAAACGCAAGTGGATGCCGCTAGTTGCCTATCATGATATGAACTACAAATCGTCTTTAAAGGTTTTTCAGACGTTTTCGTTAGAGATGCATATCAAAGACTATGATAGTAAATATTTTTACTCAGATCATACCTTTATGCGGGGTGATAAGACTGTTGCACAAGGTGTTTCGCATTCAGTAATACGGGGTCGAGAAGGTGTTATCCCTCCACAGGATGTGATTGATGCTGTTTTGGAGTTACAGGCATCTTGGAAGGGCTGATTTTGCTATAAAAGTGCCCTAAAGTCCGTTATTTATAGTCCACCCCCCCCTCTTTTTCGATGATTTGTATTTAAAATCACATACAAGCCGTTAAAAGAGAGGGGTATTATGAGTGGAGGAGGGCGTGGGTAGGTCGGTAGGCTCTAGCCTGACGAAAGTGTAAGCTAACTTATAGATGCCAGCAAAAACTGTCATTCTCGCGTAGGCGGGAATCCATCGGTCAGTATGGCACTTTGTACAACCATGGATACCTGCCTTCGCAGGTATGACGTTATTTGTATGCAAAGTGATATGAGTTATTAAGAATAAACACCCTTCTAGGGTGAGATCAAAACCACGTTCTAAGAACGTGGATATTTACTTGGTCGCTACCTAACTTTATGTAGTTTATCGCTTTAAAAGTACGTAAACAGCACCTGTTCCGCCATCTTTTGCTTTTGCCGAATGAAAAGCCAACACACGTTCGTGTTCGGTGAGCCAATGATTTACTTGTGTCTTTAAAACGGGCTTATTATTGCCGGAGCGATTCCCTTTACCGTGAATAATCCTTACACAACAACTTTCAAACTGTGGCGTTTCTTGTAAATAGTACATCAGTATTTGTTTTGCTTGTTTGAGGGTTGTGCCGTGTAAATCTAATTCATCTGAAATACGGTATTGTCCGCTTCGCAATTTACGAAATACGCCTTTTTGAATGCCTGTTTCACAAAAGCTGATTGTGCCTTCTGGCTCAACCTCTTCAACGTGGAGTTCATCGGATAATGGGTCGTGAATTTCTAATTCATCTTCTTCATAATATTGAATTTTTCTTGGTGAGGGTTTAGAGGCGGTTAGTTTATCTTCGTGGTATGCTTTATCATTAGATAAAGGGTTAACCCCTCCCATTGCCTCTCGAAATAAGTCGTCGTCACGGCTATCATTCGTTTGTTGAATGCGTGCTTCTTTTTTTGCAATTTTATCGGCTTTTTGATTTTCGATTAATTGCTTTTTTAGTTTTTTTAGCTCTGATTTATTCACGGTTTACTGGCTTGATTATAATGATTTGGATGTGACAAGATTAGCATGAATATACTACTGAGTAATGATGATGGTTTTATTGCACCAGGTATAAACCTTTTGCGTGATACGTTAATCAAATCATCTAAAGTTGCAAGTGTCGTTACCATTGCGCCAGACCGAGATAGAAGCGGTGCAAGTAATTCACTGACTTTAGATTCTCCTTTACGTATAACGGAACGTGGTGAGAAATTTTATAGCGTAAATGGTACGCCGACTGATTGCGTACATCTTGCGCTAACAGGTTTGTATAATGGAGATGAGCCAGATATGGTTATCTCTGGCATTAACGCAGGCGCTAATATGGGTGATGATGTTATTTACTCTGGCACTGTTGCAGCGGCTATGGAAGGGCGCAATCTTGGCTTGCCAGCAATGGCAGTTTCAATCGCATCCTTTAAGCCAAAGCATTTCGAAAGTGCTGCAAAAGCCGTTATTCATTTGCTTGATAGACTGCCTAGTTTAGGGCTTTCGAAGGCTGATCATGCCGCAACCATTCTTAATGTAAATGTTCCTGATTTACCCTATGAAGAAATTAAAGGTTTTCAAGCAACTCGCCTTGGTAAACGCCATAAAGCAGAGCCAGTTATTCGTAGTCACGACCCTCGTGGGGCAGAAATATTTTGGGTAGGACCAGTGGGAGAAGAAGCAGATGCAGGGGAGGGCACAGATTTTTACGCGATACAAAATGGTTATATTTCTGTTACTCCAATTCATATTGATTTAACCCGCTATTCTGCTATTGATGCAACTAAAGATTGGCTGGGCAAATAAAAAATGTCAGATTTAAATATTCAAGGTGTGGGTATGACATCGCAGCGAACGAGAGATAGATTAATCGATCGTTTGCAAAAAAAGGGTATATCGCACCCCGAAGTATTACGTATTATGCGTTTTGTGCCACGGCATTTGTTTGTTGATGAAGCGATGGCAAGTCGCTCATATGAGGATGCCTCTTTTCCTATTGGGCATGGTCAAACAATCTCACAGCCTTATATCGTTGCACGCATGACAGAGCTTTTGCTTGAAAGCGAAAGTTTAGAAAATGTGCTCGAAGTGGGTACAGGCTCAGGCTATCAGGCAGCAGTATTGGGGCCGCTAGTAAAAGATTTACATACGGTTGAAGTATTAACGCCGCTATATCGACAGGCTCGCGATTTGCTATACAAACTAGGCTATAGAAATATCCGTACGCATTTGGGTGACGGAAGCTGGGGTTGGCCTGATGCTGCACCTTATGATGCGATAATGGTAACGGCAGCACCAGATGAAATGCCAGCCGCATTAGTTCAGCAGCTAAAAATAGGGGGACGCATGGTTATTCCTGTTGGTTCACAAAATAGTGAACAAATATTGCAGGTAGTGACACGAACATCTGAATCGGAGTATCAAGTGAAAAGTCATGATTCGGTGGTATTTGTTCCGTTAGTAAGTCAATAGAGTATTAAAAAATGAATGATTATATCTATACCATTATTTTGAGCATGATGCCCATTTTTGAATTGCGCGGTGGTATCCCCTATGCTCTGGCTAATGATATACATCCAGTAACCGCTTATTTGATGAGTGTTAGCGCTAATATATTAGCCTTCCCCATTGTTTATTTATTCATGGGGTTCTTCCATGGATTATTCAGTAAAATGGATTGGTATTCGAATCTCTTTGATAAAATTGTGATTCGTACACGCGCAAAAGTGGGTGATAACATAGAAAAATGGGGTTTTTGGGGGTTGATGGTATTTGTGATGATTCCATTACCTGTAACAGGTGCGTATACGGGTAGTTTTGCGGCATGGGTTTTTGGTATTGAGAAACGAAAAGGCTTTCTTGCTGTCTCAATGGGAGTCTTAATAGCGGGCTTGATAGTAACGGCGATTTTTCTATCTGGGGCTGAGCTGTTTGGTTTTTTACTGAAGAAAGTGTAATCAGAGAAAATGAGTAAGGTATATTTTTCTCAATTCTTTTTAATAATCTAAAAAATCAATATTAATCAGTGTCTTGTTGTCCTCTCATATAAAATTGATTTAGTATTACGTTACAAGTACACTGTTACATACCGTATTTCAGGGAATGATGATTGTTTTTTGAGTACACTGGGCTTATGAATGGTTGGGACCATTCATTAAAAAATTGGGGTTATGGACTGGTTTGAACTCGTTAAAAATAACGAGTCGGCTACTGAATATCTGGGCAATTCTTGTCACAGATCTTTTACCAATACCTTATTAATTAGAATACTGAATAATCGAAGGGTATTTATCATGGATAAAAAAATCAAACTATTAGCGGCGGTTTCAGTGATTGCTGTTATGACATCAGGTTGTAGTCGTTATGGTACTGGAGTAGGAAGCGATGGGTATGCTACAAGCGGTAGCAATAAAAGCGCAGGTTCAGGGCAAGTAGCTCGAACAGGTCAAGTTTCAGGCGGTGGTTTATTTGGGCAGCGACGTTCATCAACGTGTGCACCTTGTGCCGCAAATTCAGCATCTAAAAATACCTACACTTACAAGCCAGCAGCAAAACCAGTTTATAAAGCGGCTCCGAAGCCGAAGGTAGCAGGGCAGCACAATCAGCAATACTACATAGATAAGTGGAACCGCGAGCAGGCTCAAAACAAACAACAGAATACTCAAAACTACACAGGCTACGGTAATACAGGCGCCAGCAATGCCACGTATTATGATTATAGTTCAGCAGGTAAAACAACAACACCAGCGCCAGCTGCAAACGTTAGCGCAAGCAATAAGAGTATCTATACAGGTAGCTACCAACAACCAACGTATAAACCATACCAGCCAACAACTTATGCTGGAGGTAGTGCGGCTACAACAAATACAACCACGACTTATTCTGGTGCGGCGACAGCATCAGCTGGCGGAGGTACTTACGTAGTGAAGAAGGGTGATACCGTATTTGAAGTTATGCGTCAAACAGGCGTTTACTGGAAGGATATTATTAGCCTGAATAATTTAGTTGCTCCAGCTTATACGATTAATCCTGGTCAGACTTTACGTTTGAAGTAAACTTAGCATTTGCTTTAGAAAAGCCCTCGTCTTGAGGGCTTTTTTGTGCCTATTTCTATTGCAGGGAAGTAGAAGCAAGTTATGATAAATAAGCCGATATTTTTATTTTTCAAAAATAGGTGGGTTCACATAATAATCCAAATCATCATAAGTAATAATCCCAACAAACTTATCAACTATTTCTCCATTTGGGGAGATAACGTAACTAGTGGGAATCGCCATCACAATACCAAATGCCAGCATGGTGCTTTCTTGACTTGGGATTAGTGGATAATGAACATTGAGTTCTTTTTTAAAGGCTTTTATGTCTTCGATGCTACTTCCCCCCGCATCCATACCTAGAGCGACAAACTTATCTTTATTGTTTTGTGCAAAGCGATCGATATCAGGTATTTCAGCAAGACAGGGTGGGCAATAGGTCGCCCAATAATTTACTAATACCCATTTGCCTTTATAATCACTGAATTTATGCGGGTTTCCTTGGAGATCGTTAAAGGAAAAGTCTTTAACTTTATCCCCTGCAATAGCGATAAATGAAGGTATGAATAAAAATATGATGAACAGTGTTTTCAAATTTTTCATCTAATCATAAAGCTCATAATGAAGAATGAGGTACACTAGCACTATCACGAATTTTAAGGAATACATAATGTCAGATACAACCACAATCTACCATAATCCACGCTGTTCAAAATCTCGTGCGGCAATGGAGTTACTAACAGAAAAAAGTTTCAAATTTGAAGTTGTAAAATACCTTGATACACCACCTAACAAAGAAGCAATAACAGATTTGTTAGAGATGTTGGGCTTGGAACCACGCGAACTCATGCGAAAAGGTGAGCAAGAGTATAGAGACAATAATTTAGCCGATGAAAACTTAAGCCGTGATGACCTGATTGAGGCAATGGTTAAATTCCCTAAATTGCTTGAGCGCCCCATTGTTGTGAAAAATGGCAAGGCGGCAATTGGCAGACCTATTCAGAATATTATTGATATTCTTTAGTTTACACTAGTATTTTCGCGCCCTTCGACTTCGCTCAGGGCGCTGCATGGCGCATAGTAGCTCCCTGAGCGGAGTCGAGGAAGTGGAAAGAATCCACTGGTTTAAGAGGTAAACATGAAACAAGTCTTAGTCTTATATTACACTCGTAGCGGAGCAACCGCAGACATGGCAAAACTCATCGCGCGTGGAGTTGAAGCAATTGATGGCGTAGAAGCACTGCTACGCACCGTGCCCGAAATCTCTGAAACCTGCGAAGCTATAGACGCAAAAGTCCCTGATAGTGGCGCACCTTATGTTTCGCTCGATGAATTAAAAATGTGTGATGCGCTTGCGCTAGGCAGTCCGACACGTTTCGGCAATATGGCAGCGCCACTAAAATTCTTCTTAGAGAAAACGAGTGGACATTGGTTGTCGGGTTCATTAGTTGGCAAGCCAGCGGGTGTATTCACTTCAACATCAAGCTTGCACGGTGGGCAAGAAACCACTTTATTGAGCATGATGATTCCGCTACTACATCACGGGATGTTAATTAGTGGTTTGCCGTATACAGAATCTGAATTACTGACCACCACTACAGGTGGCACACCTTACGGACCATCTCATTTAGCGGGTTCAGAAAGTAATTACCCCATTAGTGATGATGAAAAAGCACTGTGTATCGCACTGGGTAAGCGCCTAGCAACATTAGCGGTAAAATTATAAATGGATATTACAACCTTTTGGCGAACACTCGCGGGTATTGGTATTTTAGGTCTGATTATTTTGAGTATTGTCTGGAATGGCTGGCTAACCCCCGTTCAAGACTCACCTCGTTCTATCGAAATAGCACTTTTAGTTGCTCCGTTACTTTATTTTGTGCGTGGCGTACTACATGGAAACCGAGATACCTTTATTATTGTTATGTTGGTCTCATTTTTTTATATGCTATTGGGTATTTGGTACGCATTTTCAGCAGAAGAAAAGATTTATGGCTATCTCATGACCGTATTTAGCTTGTTTTTATTCTTCGGAAGCTTGTTAAATGTCTGGATATTGGATAAACGCGATAAATTAGGCTTAAAATAGCCCATTATCATTACCCACCCCCCCTGTTTTTCGATGATTTGTATTAAAATCTCATACAAATCATCGAAAAACAGGGGGGGTGGGTAAAATTAAACGCCTTTTACGGCTTGTTTTATGAAGAAATAAGCATTTTTTGTTTGTATATCATCAAATCTCTGTATTTTTAGATGTCTTCTCAATTTTCCTTTACCTTCTAGTAAATTTGAAGGGTCAGAAAAGGATGTGCCTTGGCTGAATTCAATGGAAATATGTTCTTTGTATAGATATATCCCTCCGATAAGCTTATCCGCATCGTAGAAAACTATTCCACCGTATTTAATATCGTCAGTTAGCTGGTTATTCTCTTTAAAAAAGAGAGTTCGGATAGCATCTACTGTTTCAAAGCTATCAGAAAAGTTTGCTTGAGTTTCTCGTAAAAATTCATTAACTTTTGTATTAGATGGAAGCATAAGAGCAGGTTATTTCCTTTTTTTCTTTCCATACTTGAAGGCTTTATTTCGTTCAGCTCGGTTCTTGTATTCAGAATTTGATAAGAAGTTTTCTTCCTCCAATTCCATTTTAACTTTTACATATAAATTACGCATGGCACGCACAGGCAAGTTTTCATATTCGCCAGCTCTAAGAGAGCGATGTAAAACAATATCGCCATAGCGGATGCGTCTTAATCGACTCACAACGACATCTTGAGATTCCCATAAGCGTCTTACTTCACGATTCTTCCCCTCGTTTAGCACAACGTGATACCAGCTGTTAGCGCCTTCCCCACCTTCAAACTTTATACGGGTGAATTTGGCGATGCCATCTTCTAATTCTACACCCGTGGTTAGCCTGTCGATCATCTCATCGGTAACTTTTCCTAAAATGCGTGAGGCGTATTCGCGTTCAATTTCATAGGACGGGTGCATCAAGCGGTTGGCTAATTCACCATCGGTAGTGAAGATCAACAAGCCATCGGTGTTGATGTCGAGCCTGCCGACTTGTATCCAGCGTCCACTGCTAAGTTTGGGTAAATTATCAAAGACGGTTTTACGACCTTCAGGGTCATTGCGAGAGCATATCTCTCCCACTTTTTTGTGATACAGCAATACTTGGGGTTTAGCTTTTAACTTGGAAGCAAGTTTGATGACTTTACCACGGATGGTGATTTTGTCATCTTCAGTAACTGCTTGACCTGTCGTTGCAACTACACCATTTACAGTGATGTCACCCGCGTTTACCCAGCGTTCAATCTCGCGGCGTGAGCCGTAGCCGGCACGGGCAAGTATTTTTTGAATTCGTTCTGACATTTTTATTTATATCTTTTTATGAGTTAACTTAAATCATACAGAAGACGATGTTAAGCGTATAGACTTGTACTATAACTATTACTGAATCCGTGACTTTACTACGGCACAGTACGCAAGCTATTGGATTATCACGAGTTTAAATAAATACCCGCTTAACCTACGGGTGAAGCTAAGATTTTTTGAAATCTCGTGATAATCCAATATCTTACATCCTGTTATCCGCATTGAAGTCATGGATTCAGATATTAACAAAGATGTATCAAACATGGAGAAAAAGATGGTAGCACCTAAAAAAATAGTCGTAGAAAAACCAATATCAAAGGCTGAAGCTAAAAAACGGTTAATTGATCTTACCGATTCTAATAAAGTAATGAACTCAAAAACGTTTACTAAGGCAAGTGAATTATTAAAAATTAGTAATGCAGCGGAAGAATACCCGTATTCAAAAAAGATGAATACTAAAGACTACGAACAAGAAAAACGCTTGTTGCAAATAGAGCTATTAAAAGTCCAAAAATGGTTAAAGACCGCAGATAAAAAAATAGTCACAATATTCGAAGGGCGCGATGCGGCAGGTAAGGGTGGAACAATCAAACGATTTACCGAGCATTTGAATCCTCGTATTGCAAAAGTTATTGCCTTAGAAAAACCGACAGAGCGTGAGCTAGGTCAATGGTATTTTCAGCGCTATGTTGGTCATCTACCAACTAAAGGGGAAATGATTTTATTTGACCGCTCTTGGTATAACCGAGCGGGAGTTGAAATAGTAATGGGTTTTTGCTCTAAGCATGAGCATTTAGAATATATGCGTCAAGCCCCTGTTTTTGAGCGTATGTTGGTAAACTCTGAAACCACCCTTTTTAAATACTGGTTCTCCGTTACTAGGCAAGAGCAGTTGCGCCGCTTTCACTCGCGTAAACATGACTTGGTTAAGCAATGGAAACTTAGCCCGATTGATGTGGAATCTTTAGATAAATGGGATGATTACACTAGAGCACGTGAGTCGATGTTTTTTAACACTGACACCGCCGATGCGCCGTGGACAGTGATTAAATCGGATGATAAAAAGCGTGCGCGTTTAGCTTGTATGCGTCACTTTTTGTATAACTTAGATTATGATAATAAAGACACATCAGTTGTTTATCAGCCTGATGAATTGATTTGTGGCACTGTTGAAAGAATGTACCCTGATGAAGCCAGCTCCTAGGTACTGTTAATAATACTATTCTGGCTTAAGGAAAGACTGATCAAGTTGATTAAAATTTAGCGTAGAAAAATTCGTCGCTATTTTTCATGAACTGAGACGTAATAGTCATTCTATTACGCCGATCTTCGTGGAAAATATCGGCGAATTTGGCTAGCTAAATATAATTGGACTTGATCAGTCTTTCCTTAAGCAGTGGTTCTTATTCTTAGGAGCCCCGCTTAGGCTAGGGAAGTTCTTCTCAAAAACAGTTGTAGAAAGTACAATGCTCTTATATTCAAGAGAGCAACAATAATGCACGCAATTCATAGTGAAGAGGATGTACACGCTAACCGCCGCGACCTCCATAATCTTCGCAATCTCCTACCTTATTTAAGTGCCTACAAAGGGCGCGCTATATTTGCATTAGTTTGTTTGGTTTTATCCAAATGGGCGAATGTTTCTGTGCCATTAGTCTTGCGAGAAATCATCGACCATTTCGAGGGTAAGCAAGAACAATTAGTGGTTGTGCCTATTGCTTTGGTTGTGGCTTACGGTGCTTTTCGTTTATTAAGTTCTTTATTTAATGAGCTTCGTGATTCGGTGTTTGCGCGAGTACGCTTTCACGCCATGCGTGAGCTTTCTAATAAAGTGATGACGCATCTACATCAACTATCATTGCGATTCCATTTAGAGCGCAAAACAGGCGCGATAAGCCGTGATATTGAGCGAGGTTCGCGCTCGATTGGATCATTGATGAACTATCTCGTATTTAGCATGATTCCTATTTTCATCGAATTCAGTTTGATCGCTATTATTCTACTAAGCCAGTACACATGGTTTTTTGCAGTTACTATATTTGCGACAGCTTTTGTTTACATTATATTTACTCTGTTGATGTCAGATTGGCGTATGGATTACCGCCATAGAATGAATAAACTTGATTCTGAAGCCAATACTGTCGCCTTTGATAGCTTAATCAATTACGAAACAGTGAAGTATTTTAATAACGAAGCCTTAGAAATTAAACGCTATGATGATTTGATGGATGGTTGGGAAGACGTTGCCGTAAAAAGCCAAACGACTATGTCGATGCTCAACTTTGGTCAAGGAACGATTATTGCCATTGGTGTCACCTTGATTATGTTTTTAGGTGTGAATGGCGTAAGTAATGGCACAATTTCGATTGGTGGTTTGGTGATGGTGAATGCGCTGATGTTGCAGTTGTTTATTCCACTTAACTCGCTGGGTATTATTTATAGGCAAATTAAATATACATTGGCTGATATGGATTTAGTTTTTAAGCTATTAAAGAAAGAGCCAGAAATTCAGGATGAAAGTAATGCAAATGATTTGTTCATCGAAAAAGGCGAAGTACGTTTTGAAAAGATAGACTTCTCTTATCAAAAAGAACGAGGGATATTGCATGGGGTTGATTTTACAATCCCTGCGGGAAAAACAGTCGCTGTTGTAGGTTTTAGTGGTGGCGGGAAATCTACGCTAGTGCGTTTGTTATTTCGCTTTTACGATGTAATAAAAGGCAGAATATTAATAGATGGGCAAGATATTAGCCAAGTCACACAAGATAGTTTGCGTAAAGCAATCGGCATCGTTCCACAAGATACTGTTTTGTTTAACGAGAGTATTTTCTACAATATTCAATACGGCAATTTGAATGCGACAGAAGCTGATGTAAAGCAAGCGGCAAAAATGGCGCATATTGATCAATTTATCGAAAGCCAGCCAGATGGCTGGAGTAGTATTGTGGGGGAACGAGGTTTGAAGTTATCAGGTGGCGAGAAGCAACGTGTGGCGATAGCACGAACAATTCTTAAAAACCCTTCAATACTTATATTTGATGAAGCTACCTCTTCTTTAGATAGTACAACCGAGCAAGCCATTCAAAAAACATTGCATGAAATATCATCAGATACTACTACCCTAATTATTGCGCATCGTTTATCAGCGATTGTAGATGCAGATATGATTATCGTTATGGAAGCTGGCAAGATTATTGAAAGAGGTTCACATCAGGAGTTACTGGCACAGAAGGGGCGGTATTTATCTATGTGGGAACTACAGCAAGATAAAGTTTAGTGATTATGTTTTGGATGAAGGGTCACGAAAATCACTTCACTTTTGATGTTTACTTATCTAAATAATGACACTTCGTCCTAAAACATAGACCATTTAATCCTACGTCACCAATCGACTGCCGTTAGCGGTATAAGCCATATTCAAAGTAAAAAAGCATTGCTATAGTTCTTCCCAGTTACAGCGAAAGCGAGTAAATGTAATAACCGAGAAATAAATAAAAATACTCCAAATTTTATTTAAAGATAGACGCAGATAGGATATACCAGTTGTGACCAAGGATTGGTTAAGGCGATAAAGGTTGAAGTGCTTTTAAGTCGCTAAAGGATATTTACAACTGGGAGCCAAGGATGGCTCAATTTATTTCAAAATGCCTCTAGAGATCTACAAGTCTTTAGGGGTATTTTTTTGTCTTGAAAACAGTAGAATGAAAGAGGGTTAGGAGTTCCGTCTTATTTGCTAGAATTGCTTTTAATGTTTGTGAAGAATGAAAGAGGGGTAAAATCACCACTTGCCATTTTGTAATCTTTATCATAAATAGTTTCTGAGTCTTTCTTTTTATTTGCTTTAGTATTTTCATTTTCGCTTTCAAAAACTTCTTTTGTGATTTTTTCGGCATCACTTATTTCAATACTACTCAGTTGAGCTGACTTCTCTTTAATATCTGTTTCAATTTCTTTTAGTTCATCAAGCATGATTTTTGTTTCATCAACTCGGCTACGAATGTCAGTAAACATATCGTGAGTAGAATCTAATGTGGTTGAGAGTTTCATTATTTTTGAATAATCAAGTAATTCTAAATTCTTTTGAGTTTGTGTATTGATATTATGGCTTTGTTCTTCGTGTCGGCGCATGGTTTCAATATGTTTTCGGCTTTCATCGATATTGGCGTTTAATTCTTGGCGAGCTAAATCTGCTACTTGAAAAGTAGTATCAAATTGTTCATAAGCTTGTTCTTCGTAAATAGTTAGTTCTTCTGAGAAGCCTTTTAGAGATTTCTCTGCAACTACTTGGTGTTCTTTGAGTAGCTTTAAAAGCTGCTTTGATTCTACGAAGGTTTCTTCAAGAGTTTCTGCAAGTTGGTTGGATATGTCTGAATTGTTTTTTATCACTGCATCTTGTTCTTGATGTTTGCTTAAAAAGTCTTGTAACAAGTCTTGTGAAAGTTCTTTTTGGCGTTGCATTGTATCAATGCCTTCATCAACTTTGCTTAGATTGTCATCTAATCCTTGTTGTACTTGGCTGATAGTTGATACGGTATCTTCAAGCTGACCTTTCCAGTAATCTTGAATATCATTCATGCGCGTGCTGACATGAGTTGTTACTTCTTTGAGTTCTTTTTCACGTTCTACAATCTTTTCAGTAACTTCTAATATTTTTTCGTTATTCTCATTTGCTACATTAATTTTTTGAGTTAATTGCTTGGATTTGTCTTGCATATCAGAAACTATCTCGACAGTTTCTTTTTCTTTTTCACGGACACTAGCGGCAGCAGAAACGATGTTGTCTTTCTCTTGTTCGGCTTCAATTCTGAGGGCTTTGATGAGTTTCTTTTCTTTATTCGCCGCCCAGCGACCAAGAAACATGACAAGTACAGAGATTATTAGAGCAGAGGCAACAATACCAGCGACAACAAGCTCGATAATGTAAGAGAGTGGGTTGTTAGCGTTAGTTTGTGATACACCAGATGTCCCCGTCACTCCTGTTATTTGAGTTGTGCCTTCCGCTGTTGAAGATACATTTTGGAGGTAATCTTGAAGCCCAACCGCAGACGCATCAAAAGAAGATAAGCTGATAAGAATCAGAAAACTTAGGCTTGTGATGTACTTCATAGTGTTTCCTTGGTTACTTACTATGCGTTAGATAATTAAAACCTGCACAGGGAGATGATGCCATTTTTAACATTGTTATTTATATATAATCAATAAAGGTTAGTGTTTACAATTGTATAAGTAGTGTACAACAAAAAACTTGGTTGATTAATCCTTTTGTGGACTATTTTAAGCGAGTGCTACTATCCTGTATTTGGAGAAAATTCATAGGTGGTGTTAATGCGTGTTTTTTCGTAATATAACTTGTTTCGTTTAAATTTTTAAGAGGGAGTTAAAATGGCTGGAGCAAGTTTGTTGACACTGCTAGACGATATAGCGGTACTGTTAGATGATGTGGCTATCTTAACTAAAGTCGCTGCCAAAAAAACGGCAGGTGTATTGGGGGATGATCTCGCATTAAATGCGGAACAGGTATCGGGTGTACGAGCAGAACGAGAGTTGCCAGTAGTATGGGCTGTCGCTAAAGGCTCTTTTCTAAATAAATTGATATTAGTACCTGCAGCACTTGCAATTAGTGCTTTTATCCCTTGGTTAATAACTCCATTATTGATGTTGGGAGGTGCTTTTTTGTGCTATGAAGGCTTTGAAAAGGTAGCGCATAAATTTCTTCATTCTAAAGAAAGTGTCGAAAAAAATAGAACAGAAAAACTAAAAGCAATTATTGACCCCAATGTAGATATGGTTGCTTTTGAGAAAACAAAAATTAAAGGTGCAATTCGTACAGACTTTATTCTCTCTGCTGAAATTATTGTAATTGTACTGGGGGCAGCCAAAGACGCACCCTTTATAACCCAAGCACTTGTGGTTTCACTGGTTGCTTTTCTCATTACCATCATTGTTTATGGTCTTGTTGCCGCTATTGTGAGAATGGATGATGCAGGTTTGCACTTGCTAAAAACTAAAGTTAAAGGTGCCTGGGGCAACTTCAAGCGTGCTGTTGGTAGAGGTTTGTTAATTATTGCGCCAAAGCTAATGAAGACGCTCACGATTGTTGGAACTATTGCCATGTTTTTGGTAGGAGGCGGGATTCTGTTTCACGGTGTTCCGAACTCCCATCATTGGTTAGAGTATGTTGAGAAAATGCTTTATCAGGTCGATGGTATTGGTGGCGTGTTAGCTGCAATTGCTCCAACCATAATAAACGGGTTGTTTGGGTTGTTGGCTGGTGGCTTACTTGTATTGATTATTTCTTTTGGTGCAGGAGTCTTCTCGCGTTTCAAAAGTAGTTGATGTGTGAATAGTGAGTGAGTTGCAACTTTATTCTTTAAGTTTTATTTTAAGTTGCCCTTCTTCTATTTTGATATTTTCAACACCGTCAGAGAATGACTTCCAAAAGCCTTCGTCACCACCAAATTCTTTGACAAGATCTACGTTTTTAAGATTTCCTAACCATGCATTTGGTATGGGTACACCCCATACGCTAACACCCTTGAGAATAACGATAGGTCGCCCATTAGCGTAAGCTAATTCTGCGCCCGCATTAGCTTTGAGAGTTTTACCACCCAAAATAGGGAAGTCAGGATCAAGAGGGATAATCATTTTTACACTAGCTAGATTATCAGCAAGATCAATTGCAGCTTTGTCAGCAAGGTCTGTATTTTTTGCTAGCATTGCATTGAGTTCCTTCTCGCTAAAGGTGATTTCACGTTTTGCACCAACTTCAGAATAAGGCTCGGGAGCTAAATCATTTGGATTATCATTTGAAGATGAAAGCTCTGGTAAGCCAAAGTGTTTGAGTTTTTGATTAAGTTGAGACTCTTCGCGTTGATTGAGCTCAACAGGCTCTAATTGCTTAGGAAAAAGATAATAATTGATGATAAAAACAGTGGCAATCACCGAAATGATGATAGTGATTAGCATGATGCCGAGTGTTTTTAAGCACCCACCTTTTTTGGAATCTTCGTTTTCAGTATCCATTGATAAACGTTTCTTATTGAATTAACGAATATCATACAGAACTTAAGCTTGAGACACTAATCAGATTGATAATAAACTTTGACAGTGTAAATTAGCAGGGGGTTATAGTTTTAAATTCAATGGCATAAAATTCGATATGAATAAAGATGTATACTACTGAATTTATTAAAAAAAATATTATTTCGATTTAATTGAATTATTGGTGAACTTACAGAGGAGAGAGTGTCTCTAAGCGGTTGTAAATATAGAATGTTGTATTTGCGCAACATGTTTTAAATATTAAAGGATGCAAACAATGAAGAAACAATCACTTAAAATGGCAATAGGTTTAATACTTTCAGGGGCAGTAATTCCCGCTATGGCAGATGTAAGTCTTTATGATTACACTGAGGCAACAAGCGCTTATGAAGATGCGTACCTATCAGCTAATGCAAACCTATCTAAGAATAGGGGAGATGCACAGACTGGTTACGATCTCAAATTAAAAGGCGATTACGAGAAAGTTATTAGCACCCCAAAACAAGATAAAACATTCAAGTTTAATGCGGATGGATATGTGAATCGAGCTAGTACAGTAGGCGCTAAAAGCACGGATGTGTATACCGCTGGCGCGAGCACAACAATTGACACTTACTTCAGCGAAGGAAGTAAGGGAGCATTTTGGTTTGGTAAAGCATCAGTTGGAGCAAGTAGCGAAAGTAATGATTTGGATACAGCATTAGGTCTTGGTGTTGGTTACGGTCGTGTAGTTAATGTGACACCAATGGCAAAATCTATTCGATTGGTAGATGCTTTGATAAAAAGTGGATCTATTAGACGGAAGCCATCAAAAGCAGTTTATAATCAAATAGCTCAAATTATTGCTAAAGATTCAGAGTATGCAAGCAAGTATGGGCGTAAAGATTACCAAAAAAGCTGGATAGGAGATATCGAGTCAGCTTTAAAAAGTGCGGGTATTCTTTCAAGTAGTAACCTCAGTGCGGCAGGTGTTCTTGGAATTAGACAAGTATTAGTTGATGAACGTATTTCAACACGCAAGTTAGGCTGGAAAGTTCGTGCAGGCTTAAATTATGTTGGATCAAACTTTAGCGGAATAAAAAATAAACCTGGTTTGGAGTTAGGCGCAGAATATCACCGCCCGATAAGTAATCGTACGCAGTTTTCAAACGAGGCTGTTCTTTCTACAGTGTTTGATAATACCGCGTCAGATGCATATAAGCTTAAAAATAAAATGACATTAACGCACGAAGTTGATGCCCGTATTGATTGGGAGAACTCATGGACTCTTGGGTATGATAAGGTTTCGGGAGGAAGTGATATTACAACAAATACCCTAAGCTCTACGTTCCTATATGAATTAAGTAACTCTCTTGATTACAGTGTTTCGGCTAAGCTGACGGATACTAATGGCACTGCAAATGATGGCTTAGATAAGAGTATTAATATGGGTATTCGTTACCGTTTAAAGTAATGTAAAGTTCACAGTCATGAAGAGAATTGCGAGTTTTTCATTATGATTGAGTTAGGTAAACAACATAGTTTATCATTAAGGCGGTAAGAGAAATCTTATCGCCTTTTTTGTTGATAAATCATGTTTGTTTTAGCAATATTCATGTGATTTGACTTTATCAGTCTTTCCTTAAGTGATTTTTTAGTTCTCAGTATCATATTTCTCGACCCTAATGCTGAATTTCTCTAAACTACGCAAGTTATGATCCTAGAAGTTAAAAACCTACAATGTATCCGTGGAGATCGTGAGTTATTCACTGATCTTTCGTTTCAGCTAGAAGCGAATCAGTTGATGATACTAGAAGGGCAAAATGGTAGTGGTAAAACAACATTGTTACGGTCGCTTTGTGGCCTGTATCTGCAAGATGAAGGCGATATATTGTGGGATGGTGTACCTATTCAAAAACAAGATGAGAATTACCATCGTGATCTTCTTTATCTTGGGCACTTAAATGGCATAAAAGCCGACCTAACAGTTATTGAAAATCTTCGTATTAATGCTGCGTTAGCAGGTAATACTCCATCACTGGATGTATTGATGGGGGCTCTGGATACGATTGGGCTTTATGCATTTGAGGATTTTCCAACGTCACAATTATCCCAAGGGCAAAAGCGCCGTGTAGCGTTAGCGCGTTTATTGATCAGTAAAGCAAAGCTATGGATTTTAGATGAGCCTTTTGTAGCGCTGGATGTTGCAGCGGTCGAATTATTGCAAACTATTATTGCTAATCATGTAGATAATGGTGGGATGGTTGTCTTAACGACCCACCAAGAAGTACCTTTAACATCAGGGAAAATTAAACGACTTTCGCTAAATGAAAAACCTCTTGATGATGGTGAATGCTAATTATGTTTAATGCTTTTTGGGTTCTTTTAAAACGTGACTTGTTGCTGGCATTACGCCGCCGTAGTGAGGTTTTTACCGTACTGTTTTTCTTTCTTATCGTGATTAGCCTGTTTCCACTGGGTGTCGGAAGTGAGGATGCAACACTTAAAAAAATAGCACCAGGCGTGGTTTGGATAGCGGCTTTACTGGCATCTACCTTGGCGCTTGATCGGTTGTTTGCAAATGATTATGTCGATGGAGCATTGGAGCAGTTAACACTCGCACCTCAATCATTGCCCATAATGGTTTTTGCAAAAATGATTGCTCACTGGTTGTTGACGGGTTTGCCGTTAGTATTAATCTCTCCGTTAGTAGGTTTGTTTTATCATCTGCCTACGAGCACGATCGGGGTAATGATGTTGGTGCTTTTACTAGGTACGCCTGTCTTAAGTATGATTGGAGCCATTGCCGCGGCGCTGACATTAGGGCTGCGGGGAGGAGGGGTTTTGGTGTCTTTGTTGGTGTTACCCTTGTATATTCCCGTATTGGTATATGGCTCTGGTGCTATTTCGACTAGTATGGTTGTCGGCTTGAGTATCCAGCCTTATTTATTGTTGCTATCGGCATTTATGTTGCTGGCGCTAATTTTTTCGCCTTGGGCGACAGCCTCAGCATTGAAAATTTCACTGGAATAAGATTAAAAGCCTTTGATGGCTGATTATTTTCGTAAATTTCAGTTTCATTTCAGTTCTAGCTGGTATGCTTTTTCATCGGTGAATAAATTGGTGAATAAAGAAAAATAATTGAGGTCAGACTTTCGAGTTAATGTCTTAATTAATAAATATTAAAGATATAGTGAATTTATTACGCTAGAATATGTCGAAAATTGAGATTTTATAAGACCACCCCCCCCTTTTTTTCGATGATTTGTAGGTTAATTCAAGTAATTAGAATGTACAAATCATCGAAAAAAAGGGGGGGTGGACAGTAAAAACATAAAAAACTAGGGGGTACATCTATTAATTAGGTGTTCCTTCTGCAAGATTACAAGCCACCATATCCTAGGCGCACTTTGAAGGAAATGGTTGACCCTTTACAAAAGTGCAACAACGGAGATGGTGGCTTGTAGTCTTGCCCTGCGGGGCTTAGTCAAAACCCCAAACTCTGCGTTATGATCCATTGAAAGCCAATAAGCATTACAATGGATAATGCCTTGATTTTGGACTTTTGGCGTTGCCAGAAGGAATACCTAATTAATAGATGTACCCCTTAAATATGAAGATAAATTGGTTTAAATACTCCGCACCTATGAATTTTTACCCTCTTGCGGGTAAATTAATTCCCATTTTTTGGTTGTTAGCCATCGCATTGATCGGTCTGGGCTTGTACTGGGGTTTTTTTAAGACAGCAGATATCTTAAATGATCAAAAACAATATTATCGTATTATTTATGTTCATGTTGCATCGGCTTGGATGGCAATGTGGCTTTATGCAGTGATGGTTGCATGGGCGATGATTGGGTTAATCTTTAACACGCGCCTATCTTTTATGATGGCATCCGCAACCGCTGTCACAGGTACAGTTATGACAGTGATTGCGCTAGTTACAGGCGCAATTTGGGGTAAAACAAGCTGGGGAACATGGTGGGATTGGGATCCAAAACTCACCACTTTCTTGATATTGCTCTTTATCTATATAGGTTACATTGCGCTACAATCAGCAATTGATGATACACGCCGCTCTGATAAAGCTTCGGCCTTGTTAGCTTTGGTTGGTTTAGCGATAGTGCCTGTAATTTATTATGCGGTGAACTGTCCAGACCCGAATGAATGTGCGTCACTGCATCAAGAGTCATCTTTAAAACGTGTTGAATCAAATATCCTAATTGGTATGTTAGTTACAACATTGGGATTTTGGATGTATAGTTTTGCAACCATATTAATGCGAGCAAGAAATATTATTCTTGAACGTGAACGAAATACATCATGGGTGTCAAAGCTTGAAGAGGTGAACCGATGAGTGAATTTTTCCACATGGGCGGTTTTGGTGCTTATATTTGGAGCGCAATGGCAACGGCTTTGTTTTTAATGTTGCTAGAGCCGATGATGCTAGTCATAAAAAGGCGTTCAGTATTAGCAGATATTAAAAGAATTAAGCGTCTTGAAGAACGTAAAAGCCGTAGATGATAGAAAGTAGTTAAAGTAGAAATTAAAAGAAGTCTCTGAAAAAACTTCGTCATTCTGGCGGAGGCCAGAATCCATCCATGAAGCGACACTACGCTCAATCATGGATACCGGCCTTCGCCGGTATGACGTGTTTAGGTAAATAAATTATGAAACCAAGAAATAAACGAATTATTTTTGTAGTACTTGCATTAGTTATGGTCGGCGCAGCATCCGCCTTAATCAGCAAAGCAATGAAAGGTAATCTAGCTTATCTGCACACGCCAGAAGAAGTGCTGACGGGTAAAGTGCCAAAAGGCTCTACTTTTAGACTAGGTGGATTAGTGAAAGAAGGAAGTTTTAAACGTAGCGAAACCGAGTTAGAAGCGCGTTTTGTTGTAACGGATAACCGTGGCAATGAAATTACTGTAGTTACTAATAAAATCCTCCCAGATTTATTTAAAGAAGGTAAAAGCCAAGTATCACGCGGAAAAATGGGTGACGATGGCTTATTTTATGCTGATGAAGTCTTAGCAAAGCATGATTCAGAATACATGCCAGCCGAACTAAAAGATGTATTAGATAAAGAGCATATGCGAGCCCCTGCTAATGTAGATGGCTCTGAAATTAAGGCAATGACAGGTCAAAAATCATGATTCCAGAGATTGGTCACTTCGCATTAGTATTAGCCCTGTCTGTTGCCATAGTGCAGGGTATTTTCCCGCTAGTAGGATCACTCATGGGTAAGCCCCAATGGGTATCTCTCGCTAAACCTGCGGCTTACGGTCAACTTCTGTTTATGGTTATTTCGTTTGCTTGTTTGGTCTATGCCTTTGTGGTTAATGACTTTTCAGTGAAATATGTGGCAAACAATTCTAATACCAGTATGCCTACTATGTTTAGGGTGTCTGCAACATGGGGCGCACATGAAGGCTCATTGTTGCTTTGGGCAATGATTCTGTCAGGATGGGGCGCTGCTGTAGCATTCTTCAGTAAAGGAATTCCACCAATTATGCTTTCTCGTGTGTTAAGCATCATGGGTTTGATTGGTGTGGGCTTTATGTTGTTTATCATTGTGACTTCAAACCCGTTTTGGCGCTTGTTAGATATTCCATTAGAAGGGCGACAGCTTAATCCTTTGCTACAAGACTTTGGTTTGATTATTCATCCGCCGATGCTTTACATGGGTTACGTGGGCTTATCAGTTGCATTCTCATTTTCGATGGCGGCAATGATAAGTGGAAAACTTGATGCGTCATGGGTGCGTTGGGCAAGACCTTGGACGAATATTGCATGGGTGTTTTTAACATTGGGTATCGCGCTAGGTAGCTGGTGGGCATATTACGAATTAGGTTGGGGCGGATGGTGGTTCTGGGATCCTGTCGAAAATGCATCGCTCATGCCTTGGATTGTTGGCACTGCACTGATTCATTCATTGGCTGTAACTGAGAAACGCGCCAGCTTTAAAACATGGACGATATTGCTTTCTATTTTAGGGTTTTCATTAAGCTTACTCGGTACCTTCTTAGTGCGCTCTGGTGTACTAACATCCGTACATTCATTTGCCGCTGATCCAGGTCGTGGACTGTTTATACTGATATTCTTGCTAGTAGTTATAGGTTCATCATTAATATTATTTGCTTTTAGAGCGCATAAATTTCGTTCGATGGGGACATTTTCCCTAGTCTCGCGTGAGTCAAGTTTGTTAGTTAATAATGTGATTTTGTTGGTTATGACTGCTACCGTTTTACTCGGTACACTTTATCCATTAATCATTGATGCTTTAGGCTCGGGTAAAATTTCAGTGGGTCCGCCGTACTTTGATAGCGTAATTATTCCCTTAGGAATGATATTGTTCTCAGTGATGGGTTTAGGCTTCTTTTTACGTTGGAAAAAAGATTCAGCTTCAAGAGTCTTGAAGCAGGTTTGGATGCCTTTGGCTGCCAGTTTAGTCATTGCATTTGTTTTGCCACTGCTAGTTGTTTCTGAATTTAATATTAAAACGGTGATTGGTCTATTTGCAGGTAGTTGGATAACACTTGCGGCATTAATGTGGGTTGTAAGCCTTGGGCGTTCGCCGTTTAAATTGCCATTGGCAAGCTGGGGTTCTGTGATTGCGCATATTGGTATGGCGACATCTGTTATTGGGATTACATTAGTATCTGTTTACGATACGGAAAAGGATGTACGTCTTGAAAAAGGGCAAAGCTATGAAATGGCAGGTTATGTATTTTCTTTCCAAGGCGTAGAAGCACACAAAGGCGCAAACTACACGGCTAACCGTGCAACCATGACAATCACTCAAAATGGCGAATTAGTGACAACTATTCATCCAGAAAAACGTGATTATGGTCGTGATGCAATGCCAATGACAGAGGCGGGTATAGATGCAGGATTTACCCGTGATTTATTCGTAGCACTCGGTGAGCCTCTTGGTAAAGAGGCGTGGAGTTTCCGTATTTATCATAAACCCTTTGTTCGTTGGATTTGGCTAGGCGGTATTTTGATGGGCTTGGGTGGATTACTTGCGGCACTTGATAAACGCTATCGTAGAATGCGAAAAATTGCTATCGATCCAGTTAAAAGTGAATCTGCAGAGCTGCCTGAAGAGCTATCCAACGATGCAGCAGGTGCAAGGGCATGAAGTTTTTCATTCCATTCGCGGCATTTGGCGCTTTGGTTGCTTTACTTTTATTTGGTTTAGGCAATGATCCTAAGGCGATCCCTTCCCCATTTATTGGGCAACCCGCACCCGCATTTAGTTTGCCCCGTTTATACAAACCAGAACAAAAAATATCTACTGAGGATATGAAAGGTCAAGTATGGGTGTTAAACCTTTGGGCATCATGGTGTGTTTCATGTCGTGCAGAGCATAAAGTGTTGAGCCGCCTTATAGCAGAAACTAAAATTCCTACTATTGGCTTAAATTATAAAGACTATGGTACAGAAGATTATGGTGATGAAGCCTTGCAATGGCTTGCCTCATTAGGAAACCCTTTTTATGCAGTTGCTGTAGATACAAATGGCAGTGCAGGAATCGATTGGGGGGTTGTAGGTGTCCCAGAAACTTTTGTAATAGATAAAAAAGGTATCGTTCGCTATAAATTTACTGGCCCAGTTTATGATCAAGCAGTTGATGAAATTTTAATCCCTTTGATCGAAAAATTGCGTAAAGAGGAAGGCTAAAATGCATACGAGGTTACTTAAATCCTTTTTGGTCGCACTATTATTTGCACTATCAATTAATGCTTCATTTGCTGTGAAAATAGAGTTTCATGACTTTAAAACTAAACAGCAGGAGCAATTGTATTTACAACTTGTAGCTGAATTACGATGCGTAAAATGCCAAAACCAAAATCTTGCAGAATCAAATGCAGAGTTGGCAAAGGATATGCGTGATAAAACTTATGAGATGGTAATTAAAGGCGCTACTCGAGCCGATGTGGTGGGCTATATGACAGCACGTTATGGTGATTTTGTGTTGTATAAACCGCCTTTTAAAGCAAAGACTTTACTTTTATGGGTTGGCCCTCCCATATTTCTATTTTTGAGTTTGTTCATGTTGTTTAAACTTATTAGAGGTCAAAAAAATCAACCTAAAGAGTCACTCAGTGAGGCAGATCGTAATTCAGTTCGTGAATTACTGGCTTCTAACGCTAAGAAATAAAAAACCAATAGAGATTCCCCCCTTATGATATTTTGGATTATCAGTGCGATATTTATACTTACCGCTTTAGCTTTTATTTTACCAGCGATGCTACGTAAACGCTCTCACGTCTCTGGAGGACAACGAGAGCAAAATATTTTTATTGCTAATGAGCAATTAAAAGATTTGGAAGAGCGTTTTGAGAAAGGTGAGATCGAGAGTGAAGATTACCAATCTGCCCGTGACGAACTGGAGCAATCATTATTTTCTGATATAGAGGGTGGTGACTTTGAAGCGCCGCCTAATAGTAGAGGGAAGTCATCATTATTAAGTGTTTTTTTTATTGCCTTGCTAATCCCTGTAATTACCATCCCTACCTATCTAAAAGTAGGTGATTTAACATTTACAACAATGCTTGATTCTAAAGTTGCCGCAAAACAAGCTACAGATAAACTAGTACCAAGAAATGCCGATGGTTCTCCTGACATCAAAACAATGATTATTGGTTTGCAAAAAAAGATGGAAGAAAACCCTGATAACTTTACGGGGTGGACAATGCTAGGTCGTTCCTACATGGTGCTCAAACAGTACCCAGAAGCTGTAAAGGCTTATGAGCGAGCATTAAAGCTAAATCCTAAATCAGTCAATGTAATATTAGCCGTAGCAGATTCATTAGCAATGGCAAGTAATGGTGAAATTGTGGGTCGCCCTGTTGCCCTAATTAATCAAGCATTGGAGTTAGAGCCAAATAATTTAACCGCACTCTGGTTAGGTGGCATGGCTGCTCGCCAACAAAAAGATCATGTACTTGCCATTACACGCTGGAAAAAAGTATTGTCATTAGCTAAAAATCCGAGCGAACGTGCAGAAGTAAGGTCTTTAATAACAGAGGCGATGTCACAATTAACACCAGAACAAAAAGAGAAAATAAGCGTTATAAAAGAGGAGATGGTAACAATCCCAGGTATTACGGTCACTATTAGTCTATCTGCAGAGTTTAAAGCACAAGCAAAGCCCACTGATTTAGTATTTATCTATGCGAAAGCTATGAGTGGGCCGCCGATGCCATTAGCGGCGGTGAGAAAGCAAGTAAAAGACTTACCATTAGAGATAGAACTGAATGATGCAATGGCAATGATGCCAAGTTTAAAGCTCTCTGCATTTTCAGAAGTAATTGTTGGCGCAAGAATTTCAAAATCGGGAAGACCTATTGCACAAAACGGAGATCTTTTTTCCGAAAAATCATCAATAAAAGCTGGTGATAAAGTTAGTTTAGAAATTAATTCGGTAGTATCTAAATAGCCAATTTTTTTTAGAAAAATAATTTCTATACTGATTAAAACTAAAATTTTTGGTCTGGATCAGTTTTTTATTCAAGCAGTGAGTTCTGTTGTTGGATAAAATTTGCAACTAGTTACTTTGTTACGCCCACTTTGTTTTGATGAATACATTGCGCCATCAGCTAATCTTAATAGTTCTTCTAATGTGGGTGCTTCACTACCTGCTTTATAAATAACGGTACCAATTGATAAACTTAAATTGATAGTAATTCCTTTAACTTTGATTGGGTTAACCTCAGTAATGAGGCGAATATTTTCTGCTACAGCCGCTATTGTTTTCTCTGAAGAGTTATTCACATAGACTATAAATTCATCTCCTCCTAAGCGAGAAACTAAGTCTCCTTTTCGTGTCGATTTTTGCAGAATCATTGAAATATGCTTTAGAGCTAAGTCACCTATTTCATGGCCGTGTAAGTCATTGATTGATTTAAAATTATCAATATCAATAAGTATTAAACCTATATTCTTATTTTTTTCGATCACTCTATTTATATAGTTGTTGAAGAAACGTCTGTTTGCAAGGGACGTTAAGTAATCTTTGCTACTAACATCGTAGAGATGTTTGTTCATTGATCTTAGGTTTTTTGTGGCTTTATTAATATCCCTACTCAGTGAAACGTTCAGTTTTTTAACTTCTCTATTTGAATTTTGCAAGCTTGTGAGCAACAGTGATATTGAATCCCATAGTTGGTTAATTTCTTTAGGACTATTTTTAGGTATTGAACCAAGTTGTATAAAGTCATAACCCGCAGACGCATCATGT
>JALSLX010000001.1 GCA_026988095.1 Thiotrichaceae bacterium | reverse complement strand
TCTCAATAAGATCATCAGCAAAACTTCTTTGTTTGATATTCTTCCAAGCCATTTTGTGAACCTGCTGGGTAAAATTCTATTATCTCATTTTTTGTGGGATTTATGTACGCTCGTGCAAAGGTCTCTTCTAATTGTTTCATTTGCATAGAGACCGCAGGTTGTGTCATATGAATGATTGCTGCTGCTTTAGTATGGCTTTGATATCGAGCGACAGTTTCAAATATATGAATTTGCCTAAGAGTAATACGGTGCATTGTTTGCTCCATTAAGTAAAAAGCTATTGTTAACCTTTTTATCTCAACAAAGCAATTAACCCAACAATAGAGATTTTGTCCTACGTTAACTAAATCAAATACTTAGCTCTAGCATAAAATTTACTTACTAATAAGTGTCGTGTATTTTAGTGTTGCTTATATCGTAATTGTTGCAGACTATGCGCCTAGAAGAGTTGGATGTTCAACTTTTTAGGTGATTTTCTAATAATATTTTTTTACTCTATTTTAAAGGAATTAAACTATGGCTAAGCAATATGATGCCGGTGTTAAAGAATACCGCGATACGTATTGGACACCAGACTACGCTGTTCAAGAAACAGATATTTTGGCTTGTTTCAAAATTACTCCACAGGACGGCGTTCCTCGTGAAGAAGTTGCAGCAGCAGTTGCAGCAGAATCTTCAACAGGTACGTGGACAACTGTATGGACTGACCTACTAACTGACCTTGATCACTACAAAGGTCGTTGTTACGCAATTGAAGACGTACCAGGTGATGACACTTGTTTCTACGCATTCGTTGCTTACCCAATCGACCTATTTGAAGAAGGTTCTGTTGTAAATATCCTTACTTCTCTCGTAGGTAATGTATTCGGGTTTAAAGCACTACGTGCACTTCGTCTTGAAGATATCCGTTTCCCAATTGCTTATGTTATGACGTGTAATGGTCCGCCTCAGGGTATCCAGCAAGAGCGTGACATTCTTAACAAATATGGTCGTCCTCTTCTAGGTTGTACTATCAAGCCTAAGCTAGGTCTATCTGCTAAGAACTACGGTCGTGCATGTTACGAAGGTCTTCGTGGCGGTCTTGACTTCACAAAAGATGATGAGAACGTAAACTCTCAGCCATTCATGCGTTGGAGAGCACGTTTTGACTTCGTTATGGAAGCTATCCATAAAGCTGAAGCTGAAACTGGCGAGCGTAAAGGTCACTACCTAAACGTTACTGCTCCTACTTGTGATGAAATGATGAAGCGTGCTGAATACGCGAAAGAGCTTGGCGCTCCAATCATCATGCATGACTACCTAACAGGTGGTTTGACTGCAAACACTGGTTTAGCACAATGGTGTCAAGACAACGGTATGTTGTTACACATTCACCGTGCAATGCACGCGGTACTTGATCGTAACCCTCATCACGGTATTCACTTCCGTGTACTGGCTAAAGTTCTTCGTTTGTCTGGTGGTGATCACCTTCATTCAGGAACTGTTGTTGGTAAGTTGGAAGGCGATCGTGACGCGACTCTGGGTTGGATTGATATCATGCGTGATTCATTCATCAAAGAAGATCGTTCACGTGGTATCTTCTTCGACCAAGATTGGGGCTCTATGCCTGGCGTAATTCCAGTAGCATCTGGTGGTATCCATGTATGGCACATGCCTGCACTAGTTAACATCTTCGGCGATGACTCTTGTCTTCAGTTCGGTGGTGGTACATTAGGTCACCCTTGGGGTAACGCTGCTGGTGCAGCTGCAAACCGTGTTGCTGTTGAAGCGTGTGTTGAAGCACGTAACATGGGTGTTGAGCTTGAAAAAGAAGGTAAAGATATCCTTCAGAAAGCTGCTAAACATAGCCCTGAGCTTAAGATTGCGATGGAAACTTGGAAAGAGATCAAATTCGAATTTGATACTGTAGACAAGATTGACGTAGCACACAAATAAGATAGTTAATCTTTAAACCTCTCACCTTCTTACATAGAGGATGGGAGGGTTGATATCTTATTATTAAACTAATTATTATGGAGTAAATCACTATGAGTGATGTACAAGATTATGGCTCGAACTTAAGCGATGCCGCACTAAGCCGTAAATACGAAACTTTTTCATACCTTCCTGCTTTGAGCACAGAGTCTACTCGCGCTCAAATTCAATACATTGTTGATAAAGGCTGGAACCCAGGTATTGAGCACACAGAGCCAGAAAATGCGATCAGCAACTACTGGTACATGTGGAAACTACCTATGTTTGGTGAAACAGATGTAGATGTTATTTTAGCTGAACTAGAAGCTTGTCATAAAGCCCACCCAGACAATCATGTTCGTCTGTTAGGTTTTGATAACTTCGCACAGTCAGCAGGTGCATCAATGGTTATTTATCGTGGTGTTTCTGTATAAACAGAAAACCATGAGGTAACTTAGGAATGAGGGTTTTATAACAAATTAGAGTTTTGATTTTATTGAACTCTCATTCCTTATAGCCTCTGTCGGACGTAACTCTGTCAGAGGTTTTTTTTAAAACTTTTTATATTAGAGTTTATTAAAGTAGCTATAATTAAAGTAGCTATAGTTACTATAATAATAGCTTGATGAATTTTTATATAAACAGTTTCTTGCTCAAAGCATGAAAAGACTAATTTTTAGAGAAATACTATGGCACGTTCAGAAAATTATGTAGGTCTTAATAACGAGATCAATGGCGGCATGACCACGATAGGGAAAATCATTCGTGATGCTAGGGTCTTCGGCTTAATTGAAGAAACTGAAACCTGTGAAGGCTGGAACTATGCAGGTGTTGATGCTTTGCTAGACAAAGTTAATGACGAGTGGGATAAGTACGGTTGTATGGTAAGTAGCTTACCACCAGCGTTATTTGAGAAGCATCAACGCATTCATGACAAAGCATTTGAAGAGGCGCGTGCGGCGGGTTGGAGTGGAGAATCAGAAACTGTCGATGAAGACGAAGACTAATAAACCTAGGTAAATTTAAATTTGTAGCCAAGCTGGCTAACACAGCGTGGTACAAAATATGTTAACTTTAGATTCTAGATTCTAGAATTTAGTAAGAAAGAGAGAATAGCTATGTCCATTACTGAAAATATCGTAGATTCTGAGCAATATATCATCAAAGATGAGCCTTATTATGAGCCAGTAGGTAAAGAAATAGAGCTATACGAATCTGCTTATAGTGTTCGTATGCCAATGATGATTAAAGGTCCCACTGGTTGTGGTAAATCTCGCTTTGTTGAATATATGGCTTGGAAATTAGGCAAGCCTTTAATTACAGTAGCCTGTAATGAGGATATGACAGCATCAGATTTAGTGGGGCGTTTTCTTCTTGATGCAGATGGCACAAAATGGCAAGACGGCCCATTAACAACGGCGGCACGTATCGGTGCAATTTGTTACCTTGATGAAATTGTTGAAGCACGACAAGATACTACGGTTGTTATTCACCCGCTAACAGATCACCGTCGTAGTCTACCTTTAGATAAAAAAGGTGAGTTAATTCAAGCGCACCCTGATTTTCAGTTGGTTATTTCTTATAACCCTGGTTACCAGAGTTTAATGAAAGACTTAAAGCAGTCTACCAAGCAACGTTTTGGCGGCATGGATTTTGATTACCCCGTAGAAAAAACAGAAATAAGCATTGTATCTAAAGAGTCAGGGGTTGATGTTGAGACCGCTGAAAAATTAGTACACATTGCGCATCGCGCACGTAACCTTAAAGGTCATGGCCTTGATGAGGGTATTTCTACGCGTTTGTTGGTTTATTCAGGTCAGCTTATCAAGCAAGGCGTAGCACCTCTTGATGCTTGTAGCATGACGATGGTAACACCACTAACAGATGATCCTGATATGCGTGATACATTGAATGCAGCGGTTGAGACATTTTTTGGGTAAAGCACGATAACGGCTGAATTTGAGATTAAACGATGTCAATAAAATTAGAAGACTACGAAGAATTTCTTCAAGACGCGGCTCCTGAAGTCAGAGATGTTTTAGAAAGCACCTTTCAAGAAGCTTCAAGAGTTATGTCACCAGCAGGCTTGCAAATCTATATGGATGGTGCAAAAAGCCTATGTAACTTGGGTCGTGGATCAGATGTGGTTATTTCTTACTTGCAAGAAATACCATTAGTTGCAAAAGAATGTGGCGAAGATGTAGTTGGTGATTGTTTAACGGCTGCATTGAAGCTTTCATCAATGACTTCTGCCGAAGTTGTTTCGCTATTATTCTCAAGTATGCCCACAGCCGCTCGCAATTTGGGTGATGCTGAGCTATTCCGTGGCTATCTAACTCTCATTCATCAATTAGCTTCCACTGCTTCGCGCGGTGTGCGACCAATGTTAAATCATATCGATGAATTGCTATCGAAATTGACTTTAAGTGGGCTGCGCCGCTGGGCAAATTTTGGGGCGCAGGCCTATCGCCGTGATTTTAATAATTTAACAGCTTACTTCAATTTAGAATCAGCAGATAGCCGTGCTATGTTGCAAAAAGAACGTCGTGGCATTCTGTTTATAAAAACACAACGAAAGTTAAACTTTTATCTCCGTGCTTTGTGGGGTAGGGATTTCTTCTTACGTCCAACAGGTGCTGACTTTGCAGATTTTCGCCCATATATAGAACATCGTATATTCCATTTGCCTGATGCTCTTGATGACTATGGTGATATTGCGGGGTTAGAGGTCTATCGTGCGACTGCAGCTCATATGGCATCACATATGGTGTATTCTTCTAAGCCAATATCTGCAGAGGGTTTGAGCTCTGCACAGATGTTTTTCATCGGTTTGGTTGAAGATGCTCGTGTTGAATATAAGGCTGTGTGTGAATTTCCAGGTCTTAAAAAGCTTTGGCGTCGAATGATGGAAGAAGCGGATCATGAGAGTGATGAGAAAATAGAACATCCATCAATGCCTATTTTGGTGCATTTATCACTCATGTTACTTGATGATTCTGTTTCTTCAGCTGATAAAGAATTAAATGCATTAGCAAAAAGCTTCCACGATGGAATTGAAGAAAACCAAGACAATAATCAATATTCTTGGAATCTAGGTTTAGATATTTTCAATCTATTTTCAAAGCGTAAAGAAGTACCAAGCCTACGTATTCTTGAACGTATTGATATTCCATATCGAGATGATAATCGCTATGTGTGGGAATTTGAAGAGTTTACGGGTGATGTAGAATTTGACTATATTCCAGCAAGCCAGCAACAAGTTAGACGTGAAGTAAGCGCGTTAATGATGGCGCACGAAGTAGATTGTGAGCTGGCTGGTGATGATGCACAAGAAATATGGACGAATAAAGACGTGATGCGTTTTTATGAGGATAACCTAACTGATACTGCTAACAGCTTCAATGATGCTTGGGGGAAAGAACCTGTATCTGATCCCTTTCATTATCAAGAATGGGATTATCAAATTCAGCTACACCGCCCTGATTGGGCAACGGTTTACGAGCGTCGTCAACCACGAGGTCATGTCGAAGAAATCCAGATGATTTTGGATGAACACAAGCCGATAGCACATCGTATCAAGCAAATCATTGATTTACTTACACCTGAAGGTGTTCAACGACAACGTAATTTGGAGGATGGTGATGAGATTGATATCAATGCGGCAATAGATGCCATGATCTCAATTCGTATGGGCGAGCAACCAAACCCACGCATCACCATGCGTAATGTGCTTAAAACACGTGATTTATCTGTAGTGGTTCTATTGGATTTATCTGAGTCTACCAATGAAGTAATGGCTGGCTCTGATAAAACCGTATTGGAGCTAACTCGTGAGGCGGCAACTCTAGTTGCCACTGCCATTGAAGGTATCGGAGATCCATTTGCATTGCATGGTTTTGCCTCTGATGGACGTCACGATGTACAATACTACCGTTATAAAGATTTTAATCAGTATTTTGATGACGAAGCTAAATCTCGTTTAGCAGGCATGAAGGGGGGATTATCTACACGAATGGGAGCCGCTTTACGTCATGCAGGTCACCATCTACATAAACAACAAGAAAAACGTAAGCTAATTCTGTTAGTTACAGATGGAGAGCCAGCGGATATAGACGAGCGCGATCCTCAGCATTTACGGCATGATGCAAAAAAGGCTGTGGAAGAGCTCTATTCTACAGGCGTTTTAACTTACTGTTTGACGCTTGATCCAAATGCAGACAGTTATGTTAAACGTATTTTTGGTGAAAATAACTACACTGTTATTGATCATGTAGACCGTTTACCCGAACAACTACCTATGCTCTTTGCAAATTTGACGAAATAGCACCAATACTTTCAAAATCGTCCGAAGTCGCATAGTTCTACAAAGTCCTGTGAAAAATGGTCTAGTATTTGTTACAAGTATTAGGCAGAAGGATGCAAAATGAGCGAATCACATTCCGACCATAATGGTCACGATCATGATGAAAGCAATAATAACAAATATGAGAAGAATGGTAATACAGTCAATGATGCACACGATCATGCACATGGCGGATTTTTAGGTCAGAATACCGAACTATATTTTGCTATTTGTAGCGGTGTTTTCTGGTTTTCCGGTCTAATACTTTCTTTTATTGGTGGTGTGCCTGAATCAATATCTACTGTGTTGTATATATTGGCATTTATTCTAGGTGGCTATTTTACTCTTCTTGAAGCAATTGAAACCATCCGTAATGGTAAATTTGAAATTGATTTTCTTATGCTGGTCGCCGCTGCCGGTGCTGCGGCCCTAGGAAAGTGACAAGAAGGCGCATTACTATTATTTTTATTTAGTTTAGGGCATGCGCTTGAAGCTTATGCTATGAATAAGGCGCGTAAGTCTATCGCTGCTTTATCTGATTTGGCACCACCTACAGCAATTATTAAACGTGATGGTAAGCAACAAGAAGTTGGCATCGAAGAGCTGATAATTGGCGATATTATAATTGTTAAGCCAAATACTAAAATTGCTGCAGATGGTGTTGTAGTTGATGGCACGAGTGCTGTTGATCAGGCACCTATAACTGGCGAGAGTATACCCGTTGGAAAAGTGGCTGTAGAGAATGTTAAAGCTGTTTATGATCTGAATACTTTATCATCTGAAAATCGCGCATTTGCTGGAGCCATCAATGGTAGCGGTGTGCTTGAAATTATGGTGTTGAATGAGGCAAAAGACAGTACTTTATCGCGTTTGGTTGAATTGGTGAAAGAAGCAGAAACACAAAAATCACCCACACAACTCCTCACCGATAAATTTCAGCGATACTTTGTTCCAGCTGTTTTACTGTTAGTTTTCATTCTGTTATTTGCTTTTTTAGTTATTGATGAGCCTTTTAAAGATAGCTTTTATCGTGCTATGGCAGTGCTGGTGGCAGCATCACCATGTGCTTTAGCAATATCAACTCCAAGTGCGGTATTAGCTGGAGTAGCAAGAGCTGCTAAACAGGGAGTTTTGGTAAAAGGTGGTCGTCCTCTTGAAGATTTAGGATTGCTAAATGCAGTTGCCTTTGATAAAACTGGCACGTTAACAGAAGGCCGTCCAAGACTAACTAATGCCATTCCTTTTTCTGGTGTTGATAAGAATGAACTTCTGGCTATTGCCGTAGCAGTAGAACGGTTAAGTGATCACTCTTTAGCTGGTGCAATTGTGAAAGATGGGGAAAAGCTCTTAAAAGGTAAACAAATTCCTGTAGCAGAAGGTTTAGAGGCATTAACTGCACGAGGAGTAAGAGCAAGAGTCATGGATAAGACAGTACATATTGGTAATCGTCGTTTGTTTAAAGAATTAACCAATGAAGAAATCCCAGTAGAAGTTACAGAGCAAATGGTAATATTAGAAACAGAAGGTCATACCGCCATGATCGTTCATCAAGAAGGACAATACCTTGGTATTATTTCGGTTATGGATGTTGCTCGTAAAGAGGCGAAAACAACGTTAAAAAAACTCAAAGAGATAGGCATAAGTCGTATGATTATGCTTACAGGCGACAATCAGGAAGTTGCTAATGCTGTTGCTAAAACAATTGGTATAACAGATCCAATGGGAAATCTTTTACCCGAAGATAAAGTTGCCGCAATAGAAAAATTAAAAGCAGAAGAGGGTAAAGTCGCAATGGTAGGTGATGGCGTAAATGATGCGCCAGCTATGGCTAAAAGCACAGTTGGTATTGCTATGGGAGCGGCAGGCTCTGATGTGGCGTTAGAGACTGCCGATATAGCGCTTATGGCTGATAAGTTGGATAACTTGCCATTTGCAATCGCTTTAAGCCGTAAATCTAAAAGTATTATTAAACAAAACTTATGGATCAGTCTTGGAATAGTGGCATTATTAATTCCTGCTACTATTTTGGGTTTTGCTAATATAGGTGTGGCCGTTGCAATTCATGAAGGGTCAACTTTGTTTGTGGTAGGCAATGCACTTAGATTGTTAAAGTTTAAATTTTCATAAATGCAAAAAAATGATCGAAATCAATGCTGATAATGACTGTAAGTCCCATTTTTTAATTCAAAATATGTAAATATCTGTGCAACTGTACATCTTCTCTACTATACCCAACTTAAGGAGAGACTGATTAAGTCGATTAGAATTTAGCGTAGAAAAATCTGTCGCTATTTTTCACGAAGTGAGACGTAATAGTCATTCTATTGTGTCGATCTTCGTGGAAAATATCGGCTGATTTGACAAGCGAAAACTAATTGGACTTGATCAGTTTCTCCTTAACGAAGAGGGGTAATTGTTATGAATAGAGTAATGCATCGGACAACAATGCCAAATCTGACAACGGTGGTATCAGGTGATGGCGTTTATGTTATAGATAGCAAAGGTAATAGATACCTTGATGCTTGTGGCGGTGCAGCGGTTTCTTGTTTAGGGCACTCCAATCAGAGAGTCAAGCAGGCAATCATTGACCAAACGTCAAAAATTCCTTATGCGCATTCCAGCTTTTTCACGAATGAACCTCAAGAGCAATTAGCAGAACATTTAATTACTCATTCACAAGGTGATTTCTCTCAAGTTTATTTTGTTTCTGGCGGTTCAGAAGCAATCGAAGCAGCACTTAAATTATCCAGACAGTATTTTTTAGAGCAGGGTAAAGGAAGCAAAAAATATTTTATTGCACGCAAGCAAAGTTATCACGGTAATACATTAGGAGCATTGGCAATAGGGGGGAATATGTGGAGGCGTAAGCCATTCGACCCTTTATTGGTAGCGGGGCATCATATTTCTGCACCTTATGAATACCGCGATAAACAAGAGCAAGAAACATATTTTGAATATGGTCAACGAATTGCCAATGAATTAGAAGTGAAAATTCAAGAATTAGGCTCAGAAAATGTTGCTGCCTTTGTAGCTGAAACTGTAGTAGGCGCAACTTCAGGTGCTTTGACTGCACCTGAAGGGTATTACAAGCGTATTCGTGAAATCTGTGATCAGTATGATGTGTTATTGATCTTGGATGAGGTTATGTGTGGTATGGGGCGCACAGGAACTTTACATGCTTGTGAGCAGGAAGGCATACAAGCGGATTTACAAACGGTAGCCAAGGGTTTAGCCGCGGGCTATCAACCTCTGGGTGCGGTTCTAATTGGTGAAAAAATTGTAAATTCTATCGAAGGTGGTTCTGGCTTTTTTCAACATGGACACACCTATATTGGGCATGCTACCGCTTGTGCCGCAGGTTTAGCGACTCAACTTGAAATTCAAGAACGTAATTTATTAAGTAATGTTAGAGAGCAAGGAGATAATTTAGTTGGACAACTTAGGTCTAAGTTCTCAGCTATACCAGAACTAGATCAATTCATTGGTGATATTAGAGGGAGAGGTTTATTTGTTGGTATTGAATTGGTTGCAAATAAAGAAACTAAGCAACCTTTTAATCCTAGTTTGAAAATACACGCACAAATTAAAAAACAGGCGATGGAGAATTTTTTAATGGTTTACCCTATGGGAGGGACGATTGATGGTATTCAGGGGGATCATGTTTTATTAGCTCCTCCTTTTATTGTTAATGAAAATCATGTTGAAGAAATTGTCAAACGCTTGGTCAATAGTATCCATTCAGTTTGTAAAAATATTGAGGTGTCAAGTAAATGATATTACTTGCAGTTGCTCCAAATGGTGCACGTAAAATAAAAAAAGATTTGCCAACCATTCCATTAACAGCAGAAGAAATAGGGCAGGAAGCTAAGTCTTGTCAACAAGCAGGTGCAAGTATGATTCATTTGCATGTAAGAAATGAAAAAGGAGAGCACAGTTTAAATAGTACATTGTACAAAGCGGCCATACGTGAAGTAGAAGATCGTACAGAAGGGACATTATTTATTCAGGTAACATCTGAGGCGGTAGGTAAATATTCATCTGATGAGCAATTTGAGATGATTTATAATGTGAAACCGCAAGGTGTTTCAATTGGCTTAAGAGAAATCAAAAATCATGATGAAATAGAAATTAATGAGCACTTTAACTGGATGCGTGACAAGAAAGTTTTCCCTCAGTTAATACTTTATAACCAGCACGACTTGGCGTTATATAAGAGATGGTTAGAGGAAGGAGTTCTTCCAGGGATTGCTTATCCTTTATTGTTAGTTGTAGGAAAGCATCAGGTAGAAGGTATTTTTGGAACAGAAATATTTAAAAACAATTTTAAAACTCCTACAAGCAGTTGGATGGTTTGTGCTTTTGGAACTCAAGAATATACAGTGGGTAAACAAGCTGCAAAATTAGGTGGGCATATACGTCTAGGGTTCGAAAATAATCATTTATTAAAAGATGGATGTAGTGCAAAAAGCAATGCTGAAATCATAGAGCAAATGGCAAACCATTTGAATAATAAAGGCCAAAAAATAGCTTCTTATAAGGATGCTTGTAAAATAATGAGGCCAAAATGGTGATAGTTGAAGCCAGAGTTTTTAGTCTGTTGTTAATCATTATTCTTTTTGTATAAAAAATCTAAAAATATAAAACTTGCAGAATCAGTGAAGCTCTTCTATAAAGCGTTCATGGAAGAACATTTGTTCTTACAGCTTTTATTAATCCTCGGAGGAATGTATAACAATGAAAAAACAAATTACAACAGCACTAGCAACAGCAGGTTTGTTACTGAGCGCAACTCTTTCTACACCAGCAATGGCTGCAGAGACAACGTATGTATCAATCGGAACAGGTGGAGTTACAGGTGTTTATTACCCAACAGGTGGCGCAATTTGTCGTTTGGTTAATAAAAACCGTAAGAAGACTGGTATTCGTTGTTCAGTAGAGTCAACAGGTGGCTCAGTCTTTAATATTAATGCTATTCGCTCAGGCGAGTTAGAAATGGGTGTTGCCCAATCTGATTGGCAGTTCCATGCTTATAATGGTACGTCTAAGTTTAAAGATGCTGGTGCATTTAAAGACCTTCGTGCGGTATTTTCAGTACATGCCGAGCCAGCAACATTAGTTGTTCGTGCGGATTCAGGTATCAAAAACTTTGGTGACCTCAAAGGTAAGCGTGTAAACGTAGGTCAGCCAGGCTCAGGTACAGTTGCAACTTATGATGTTATCGAAAAAGCATTCGGTATGAGTCGTAAAGATCTTAAATTAGCTTCTGAGCTTAAATCATCAGAAATGGGTCAGGCACTTTGTGATAACAAAATTGATGCTTACTTTATTCTTGTGGGTCATCCAGCTGGCTTAATCAAAGAAACAACAACAACTTGTGATGCAAAAATTGCTGATATTCATGGCCCTGCCGTTGATAAGTTAGTTGGTGATAACTCTTACTACCGTTATGCCTCAGTACCAGCAGGCATGTACACAGGTAACCCAGAAGCGGCAAAGACAATGGGTGTGGGTGCAACATTCGTATCTTCTGCAAAAGTACCTGAGAAGGTAATTTACGAAGTGGTTAAAGCAGTATTTGAAAACTTTGATGATTTCAAGAAGCTTCACCCTGCATTTAAAAACTTAAAGAAAACTGAGATGGTTTCAGCTTCTCTTTCTGCTCCGTTACACGCAGGCGCAGCTAAGTACTACAAAGAAGCGGGTTTGATTAAGTAATCTTACTGTTGAAAAAAGCGAGGCGTTTGCCTCGCTTTTTTTTATTTAGTAAAAACGAATTGCTTTTCTTCTTATGCTTTTTTACTAAGAAAGCATAAGAAGGTGAGCGGAGATTCACCCAAATAATATTTATAAGGAGATAGCATGGCTGAAAGTAAAGCAGATGATTTTGAGATTGATGATTCAAAATTACAGGAAATGATCGCCGAAAACGATACAGGTGCAAGAAGCCCAGAAGGTGGCGTCGGTAAATTAATGTTATGGGTAGCCTTTGCATGGTCACTCTTTCAATTATGGATAGCTTCTCCTTTTCCTTACATGATTCCCGATATTATTCCGGTGTTAAACAATACGGGAACACGATCAATTCATTTGGCTTTCGCCATGTTCTTAGGCTTTCTTGCTTACCCAGCACTTAAAGGATCACCGCGTGATCGAATCCCCATACAGGATTGGGTTATGGCGATTGTCGCGATTGCGGTTACGTTGTATTTGTGGGTGTTTGCTAGAGAATTAGCTGATCGTGCGGGATTACCTTCAACACTCGATCTAATAGTGTCAGGTATTGGTATTATATTAGTACTAGAAGCTGCACGTCGTGCGCTTGGTCCACCATTAATGATTATTGCGATGATATTCTTGGCGTATGTATTCTTTGGTCATCTAGCGCCTGATGTAATGGCCTGGAAAGGGGCTTCTTTCCAGCGAGCAATGAGTCATTTTTGGATTACACAAGAAGGTGTTTTTGGTGTTGCTTTGGGCGTGTCTACAGGCATGGTTTTCCTCTTTGTATTATTTGGTTCATTACTTGAAAGGGCAGGAGCAGGTAATTACTTTATCTTGGTAGCATTTAGCCTTTTAGGTAAATTTAAAGGTGGTCCAGGAATCGCGGCGGTTGTTTCATCAGCATTAACGGGTTTAATTTCAGGATCATCAATCTCAAATGTTGTAACCACGGGTACGTTTACCATTCCGCTTATGAAACGTGTTGGTTTCTCAGCAGAAAAAGCAGGCGCTGTTGAAGTTGCTTCATCAACGAATGGTCAGCTCACGCCTCCCGTTATGGGCGCTGCGGCATTCTTAATGATTGAGTTTGTTGGTATCTCGTATTTAGAGGTTGTACAACACGCAATCTTACCCGCATTGATTTCATACTTTGCGTTGGGGTATATAGTTTATCTAGAGTCTTGTAAGTTAGGACTAGAAGGAATGCCTTCTAAGTATTCATCAACACTACTGCAAAAAATGTTCAGCTTCCTAACGGTAATCGTCATTATTTTAGTGCTATCAATGGCCATGAAATATGGCTTTGGCTGGCTAAAAGTAGCAGCAGGTGACGCTACTCCTTGGATAGCAGGTGTAATCTTTGTTGTCGCTTACTTCTTATTGTTAAAACTTGCCGTTAAATATCCTGACTTACAAAAGAGTGAAGATATTACAGAGTTACCAGAAGCAGGTCCTGTCGTTAAATCTGGCTTGTATTTCTTATTGCCTGTAGTTGTGTTGATTTGGTTCTTAATGGTTGAGCGCTTCTCGCCACCGTTATCGGCATTTTGGGCGTCTATGGCAATGATTTTTGTATTGCTTACGCATAAATACCTTAAAAGTATGATGCGCGGTGAAACCAATCCTGCTCAATATTTGTCAGATGGTTGGAATGACTTTCAGGAAGGCATGGTAGCTGGCGCACGTAATATGATTGGTATTGGTATCGCGACAGCAGCGGCAGGTTTAATCATTGGTGCGGTAACCTTATCAGGTGTTGGCTTGATATTAGCTGAGGTTGTTGAATTTATTTCAGGCGGTAACTTAATTGTTATGTTGATACTTACAGCAGGTATTAGTTTATTGCTAGGTATGGGGTTGCCAACCACAGCAAACTACATCGTGGTTTCATCATTAATGGCACCTGTTATCGTTAGTTTGGGCGCGCAGTCAGGGCTTATCGTTCCATTAATTGCGGTACATTTATTCGTGTTCTACTTTGGGATACTGGCGGATGATACCCCGCCCGTGGGGTTAGCGGCTTATGCCGCGGCTGCAATATCAGGTGGTGATCCTATCAAAACGGGTATCCAAGGGTTTATGTATGATATTCGTACGGGCATTCTACCGTTCATGTTTATTTTCAATACTGAATTATTATTAATAGGTATAACGGGACCAGTGCATTTAGCCATGGTGATAATTACCGCAACCATTGCGATGCTGATGTTTGCCGCCGCCACGCAAGGCTGGTTCTTAACTAGGAATAGGTTATGGGAAACTATCGCATTGCTCTTGGTGACATTCTTATTCTTTAGACCTGGCTTTATTATGGATAGATTTTATCCACCGCTGACAGAAGTGCCAGCAGCTCAAATCTTCCAGATTGCAGGTGATTTACCTGATAAAGCTCAAATACGTGTTCAGGTAAAAGGTGAAACCTTAGAAGGCCGAGCGATTGATAAAGTGGTAATGCTTCCTGTAGGTGATAAATCATTAGGCGATGGTGTAGCAAGACTTAAAGATGCGGCAGGTTTGGAGTTAAAAGAAGAAGACGGTAAGTTAATTATTGATAACTTGGTCTTTGGTGGCGTAGCTGAAAAGCAAAAACTCGATTTTGATTGGGAAATTGCCAGCGTGAAAATAGAAAATACTGAGCGACCTGCCAAGCAATGGTTATATCTTCTAGCGGGTGGTTTATTGGCAATGGTTTTCTTCTCACAAAGAGGTCGTGTGAGAAAAGAAAAGTTGGAGGTAAAGCATGTTTAGTAAAATTCTAGTACCTGTTGATTTATCAACAGAAAATACGACAGAAAAACTCTGTAAAACGGCTAATGATTTGGCGCAAAAGTATGGCAGTGAAGTGAGATTAGTTACTGTTATTCCAGACTATGGAATGCCAATGGTTGCCAGTTATTTTCCAGAGGGCGCGCAAGAGAAGCTAAAATCTGAAATGAAGCAAAAATTGACAGATCTTGCTGAAAAAAGTTTTTCAGTTTCAGTTGAATGTAAACTAACCCAAGGCAAGCGAAGAACAGCAATCTTAAAGGCGATAGAAGATTTTAGCCCCGATCTTGTGATGATGGGTTGTCGCCGCAAGAAGTCTCGTAGAAGTCAGCGATTACTTGGTGCAACGGGTACAGTTATCAGTGATAGAGCAGGTTGTTCTGTCATGATTGTTCGTTAGATAGGGTAGGTGTAGAAAGTTAAGGACTAGATATGGAATTTACAACATGGTTGCTTTATATGGCAGTTGCTATAGTCGCCGTGATAAGCCCCGGGCCTGCTATTTTATTATCCATTTCTAATAGCATTCGCTTTGGTATAAGCAGAGTTGTACTTTCATCGTTTGGTAATATTTGTGGCTTGTTGATTTTATCAACAGCCGCAATATTTGGTTTGGGTGCGATACTCAAAACTTCAACCACTTTATTTTTGGTTATTAAAGTAATTGGAGCTGGCTATTTAGTTTATCTGGGCGTTCGCCAATGGAGTTCTAAAACAAACTTTTTTTCTGATACTGAAAATAAGCCTGCTATAGAGCAAACAAAAAGTAATAACAGATTCTTTATAGAAGGCTTTTTAATCGCCATGACAAATCCAAAAGCCATTTTGTTTTTCACGGCATTGTTTCCTCAATTTATCAATACACAGCAAGCACTCGTGCCACAGTTTTTAATCATGACGTTCACGTTTATGGCAATCTCTTTTGTGACGCTTGTCAGTTACGGTTTACTGGCGAAAAAAGCCAAACGGTGGCTCTCGATAGGGCAGAGGGTCAAATGGTTTAACCGAACATCAGGCAGTTTGTTTGTGTTAATAGGTGTAGGTTTATTACAATTAAAGGCAGATAAGGCAACTCTGTAAATTGTAAATCAGACTACTTATTCACTACAGTTAAAACATCACAAGGTGCATTATTAATGACACCATTGGTAGATGAGCCTAACAACCTTGCTAGGCCTCTTCTACCATGAGAGCCCATTACGATTAAATCATTATCGTGCTTTAAGGCATAATCAATAATTGAATCAACTGGATGCCCAATAACTGTTACTAGTTTGATACGATTTTTCTCATATCCCAAGTCTTTTAATAAGTCAGAAAGCTTTTTTTCTATTCGCTCAATGTGTTTCTTTTCTTGTTCTGGGTTATCTACCATTACAGGTACGGCTAATTCTCCAATAGCAGGGTATATGTCGGATGAGAATACCTCAGCGGCATGCATAAGAGTAATTTTAGCATCAAAAGGTTTTGCTAGTTCAAGCGCTTTTCTAAGCCCAAATTTTGCATATTTTGAAAAGTCAGTGGTGACTAAAATATGTCTATAACCCATATATTCATCTTGCTCTGCTTTATTTTGAACCTCTATGATCCAATCAAGCGCTAAGGCTTCATCTTCAAAGTATTGGACTTCGGCTTCTGTAAATAAATCACCGAAGCCACTAATCAACTTTTCCCAAAGTGTTTCACCAACAATGGCTATTCGTAAGAAGTCATCATAATGGGTGAAGCCTAACTTTAGATCTTCCCATGCGGCTTTAGCTGTCCACCCTTCAAAATTTTCTAGTTTGATCAGTAAAGATAGGGGACGACCTACTTCTTTAAATAATTGCTCGAGTTTAGGTCTAAAAATCTTGTAGTCATTTTCCTCAAGCTTACCTGTAACCTTAAAAGCAAACACGTGTGATTCATTTATGGGGATTTCAGTAATCATGATTTCTCTCCAAAGTATTGATGAAAAATATTATTAACTGATTGAGTTACTTCTTGGTTTTCTTGTGATAATAAATCATGTCGTGACTGGTCAGCGTTATCATTTGTAACGGATTTACTATAGGCATTTGTTTGTCGGATCTTTTTTTTAACATCCGCTCTAATACTATCTAATTGTTTAAGAGCTTCTCCATAATTTTCATGCCATAGCTCGGCATCTTTAAGCCATACTTGTTGCTGATCTGAATAGTTAGAAGCATCTGTTACCGTATGCCTGCGTAGAGATTCACCAAGTTCAGATAATTCCACAATAGTTTTATCCGCCACTTTGGATAAGCTATTCCATACACTGCTGGCTAAATAACTGGCATCAAAAGACAATGTTTCTTTAAGACTTTCGTTAAGCTTGTGACTGGCTTCGCCGACATCAGATAGATTAGATTTTAGCTCTTCACTAATATTGGAGACTTCTTCACGACTTAGCTCCCGCCATTCGCTGAGTTTTTCCTCGGCTTCTTCAAACGCTTCTTTGAGAGGTTTTTTATCTTTATCGACTAGCTCTTCAACATGTTCAAGCATACTGTTATAAGCACTTTGAAGCTTCTCTTGGACTGTTTTGGTATCCATTTTTAACTCCTTAAAAGACTGTTGTTACTATTAATATAGGAGTTATTTCAGAAGTTGCATTAGATATAGGTCAAGAAGTGTTATTAATTATCCAGTTTTTGGCTTCTCCTATGTTGTTAAAAACAGCGGTAGCAATCGATAAATCATGCCTTGATGAGTAATCATTTTTTACAGCGCAACAAATAAGCCCAGCAGCTATAGCAGAGCGAATTCCGTTTTCAGTATCTTCAATAGCGATACATTCATTGGATTTTACTCCAAGGAGTTTCATTGCCAATAAGTAGACGGCAGGGTCAGGTTTACTGTTAGTAACATCTTTGCCTGTAGTAATCACATCAAAATATTTTTCTAGTTTATGGTCTTGTAGTGTTGAGTTCACGCCAAAACGCCCAGCGCCAGTTACTACACCTAGCTTTAACCCCATTTTATGAAAGTGTTGAATGGTAGCTAATGAGTCAGGCATTAATGAAAAAGTGTTATGGGCTAAAAACGTGTGTGTTATTTTCTCTTTTTCTTCAGCTAATACCTGTGGTACGATTTTGAGCTTATATTTTTCTACCAGTATCTCAGCGTTTTTGGGTGTAGGAGTACCTGAATGGAAGTCTTTATAGTCTTGTTCTGATAGTTTCACCTTGTATTTATCTAAAACAGCCTCCCAAAGCTGGAAATGAGTGCCTTCTGAGTCAACAAGAGTACCGTCGTGATCAAAGAGTATTGCTTTTAGGTTTATTTGGATGAGTATATTGGATAATTTAGTGATTTTTTTGTGTTTTTTATTACCCACCCCCCCTGTTTTTCGATGATTTGTAATAAATACAAATCATCGAAAAACAGGGGGGGTGGGTAATTAGGTGAGGTTTTTCATGAGGGTATACATTATATTATCGCCAATCTAACTTTAGATGATACCCACTCACTGATAACAACAGCTACTAAGATCATAATTAAAATAACAGCCACTTGTGGCCACGCTAGTATGTTTAATGATGAGGATAAATACAGACCAATACCTCCAGCACCGACTAAACCTAAGATGGTTGACTCGCGAATATTAATATCCCAACGAAATACGCTCAAACCCGCAAAAGCAGGCATGATTTGAGGAACAATACCGTAGGCTATTACTTGTAATTTACTCGCACCTGTTGCTTGAATCGCTTCAATTTGATTGATGTCTGTCTCTTCAATCGCCTCGTATAATAACTTTGCAACAAAGCCTATGGATCGAATGGCGATGGCTAAAGTGCCTGCAAAGATGCCTGGTCCAATAATAGACACTAACAGTAATGCCCAAACTAATGAGTTGATTGAGCGCGTTGAGACAATGATTAATAAAGCCAGTGGGCGTAAAAAACGTTTGCTAGGTGTGGTGTTTGTTGCGGCTAAGAAAGCAACGGGTACGCCCATGATTATTGCCAATAGTGTGCCAAGGGTGGCAATATTTATAGTGTCCCACATGGGCTTCCATAACTCTGATAGATAGCTCCAACGAGGTGGCCATGCACGCCCACCAATATCTGCGGCTATGCGGGGAGCATCAAAAACAAAAAACCAGGTGGTCTTATCGGAAATGATTTCCCAGCAGAACATAAAAATTGCCACACCGATTAACCATGCAAACCAAATTTTAAATTGTTTGGCTCGATCACGGCGTTGCCATACTTTTAAATCACCTTTTGTTGTTACTGGCATATCCTTATTTTCCTTTTTTAAATCTACTGTACTCTTGCTCTGATGAAGCCCGAAACATATTCAAGCACCATCACAATGGCGATGATGATAATGATGATCGCGGCTGCAGTATCAAATTCATAGCGATCAAATGCGGTATTTAATGTAGCGCCTACTCCACCCGCACCCACTAAACCGAGAATGGAGGAACTCCTAAAATTTATATCAACACGGTAGATAGATAAGCCAATTAAGCGTGGCATAACTTGGGGTTGAATGGCGTAGTTAATCCATTGCCACCAGCCAGAGCCTGTCGATTTCACTGCTTCTGCTTGAGGTTTACTGATATTTTCGATGTCTTCAGCTAGGAGTTTGGCGATAAAACCTATGGTGGATAATGTCAATGTAATAAAGCCAGCAAGTGGCCCAAAACCAAAAATGGCAACCATTAAAATGGCAACAATGATCTCATGCAATGCTCGGTTAACAGCGATGATGCCCCTACAAATATAATAGATGATTTTGGGTGCTAAGTTACTGGCAGCGCCCAAAGCAAGGGGAATCGCGAGAATAATCCCTACAACCGTTGAGGTCACAGTGATGACAATACTTTCCCAGATTCCTTCTGAAATATCCGACCAGCGTGTTTTAAAATCAGGGTTAGCGAAGGATTTTATAAACTCCCAACCGCGATCAAGCCCTTCATAAACGCGAGACCAGTTAACATCGTAAGAAAAAGATGCAGCAATAAAATAAGCGATAGCTAAAATGAGTAATCCATAGCGCCATTTAGTATCTTGTATGAGAGGAGGGCGCTTCCAGCGACGAGACTTTTCGTTACCAGACGTTATTGCTGCATTCATATGCTAGCCTCGACACTCTTTTCATCAATTGTGATGTCTTCATCCTCATCGACTTCGTCTATCGTTGCCTCCCAATCTTCTTCTCCATAAATTTTTGTGAGTACGTCGGGTGTTAGTTCATCAGGAGCGCCATCAAATACAATCTCCCCCATCTGTAAGCCAACGATACGCTCAACAAACATTTGAGCGAGTGCAACATCGTGAATATTAACGATAGCAGATAGGTTTCTTTCTCGGCATAGCTCCGAAATCAGTCGCATAATCTGGCGTGATGTTTTTGGGTCAAGCGAAGCGGTTGGTTCATCAATCAAAATAACTTCAGGGTCTTGAATTAATGCACGAGCGATACCTACGCGTTGCTTTTGCCCGCCTGATAATTCATCTGCACGCTTGTCTACCATGTGATCTAGCCCTACGCGTTCTAACAACCGAAAGGCTTCATCAATATCAGCTTGCGGGTATTTACGGAAAAAGCTTTTCCAGAAGCCCATATAGCCTAAACGACCAGACATGACGTTTTCCATAATGGTTAGTCTATCGACTAGCGCATATTCTTGAAAAATCATGCCCATTTTTCGTCGCTCTTTGCGCAAGCCTCCAGCAGAAAGTGAGGTAACTTCGATGTTATTTAGCGTTACAGTCCCTGTAGTTGGTTCAACCAAGCGATTAACACAGCGTATTAACGTGCTTTTACCTGCACCTGATGGGCCAATGAGGCCAACAAGTTGACCATCGGGTATTTCAAGATTAACGCCTTTAAGTGCATCATCCCCTGTTTTATAGCGTTTTCCGAGATTTTTTAGTTGGAGCATCTTCTCTTTATTTCCTTTTTTTTAGCATAAAAAAGCCCGAAATCACGAATGACTTCAGGCTTATTTTTTAAGCTTGATACGTCACTTATTTACAAGCGTAAGATACTTTGTTTGCGGCATCTATCTGGCGTATAACCGTCCAGAATTCTTTGTAAGTAATAGGAATAAATTGATCAGATTTCTTCTTAAACTCTTTATGAAGTGATGTCATTGTTCCATCTGGCTTGTCCCACGCGAAGGTTTTGAATGCTTCTTTTACTTTGGCTGCAAGTTCAGGCTTTAAGGTGTTCACATAGCCGTAGCTGGTGGTTGGGAAAGTTTGCGACTTATAAATAACTTTTAATTGATCATCTTTTATAACGCTTCGACCAAGCATTCTATTTTTAACAGAATTGGCAATAGAGGCTGCAGGATAGTCTTTATTGACAACACCTAAGATCGAGTTGTCATGTTTTCCTGAGAAGGTTGCTTTAAAATCACGGTCTTTAATCATATTAAATTCTGATTTTAAAATAGCAGAAGGTGCTTTAAACCCTGAATTTGACGTGGGTGAAGTGAAAGCTAATGTTTTTCCTTTAATATCTTCAACTTTGTCTATGCCACTACCAGGGTAAGTAATAATCTCCATTTCATAGCCGAACTTCCCAACTTTATTCGCCATCATTGTGAAAGGGCTGTAACCCGCGCAATTTACCGCTAAAGGATTTGAGCCCGTATTAAAGCCAGCAATATGTAAGCGCCCTGAGCGCATGGCTTCTATTTGTGCGGCGTTTGATTGCACAGGGAAGAAGATAACTTTTTTGTCAGTAACTTTAGCTAAGTGATCTAAAAAATCTTTCCATGCAGCCTTATAAACCGCAGGATCTTCAACAGGGGTATAAGCAAAAACTAAGGTATCAGGATCTAACCATTTAGATGAATCAGTTGGAGCGTCTGCAATCAAATCACCATCTCTGTCACAAAAACGTTTATCCAAATCTCCTCGTGGGCAATCTTCTGCTGCACTAACTCCTGATGCCATAAAAAACGATGCGGCGACTATTGCGCTAAAGAATCTTAACTTACTGCTTTTTTTCATTTTTATCTCCTTGTTGAATGGGGTGTTTTTCCAACACGTAATCTATATATAGAACAAAATATCAATTAATGTATTTTTAATGTGATTATTCATATCTCGAAAAAAAATGGACATCTTTAAATACTCTACTACTATTAATTAACATAATAGATGTATGGATAAATAAGAATAATATCAGAGGTTTTTACACGAGAAAACAATGAATCTATCAGCAATAAAGATACCAACATTATTTGGACGAGCTAAGAAACTAGAAGCACAGATTGATCAATTTCTCGATAAAGTCACAGAAGCAGGTTTAATCTATAAAAGTGCTCTAGCGGTTTATTTTGATCAAGGGCTTTGTGATGATTTTGAGAATTATCTGCAACGCATTCTAACGATTGAACAGTCAGCGGATACATTACGTCGTGATATAGAAACTAAACTCTATGAACAAACTTTAATCCCCGAACTTCGTGGTGATGTACTTGGTCTGCTGGAGCACGTTGATACACTGATTAATATATATGAAGCTAATTTATTTCGCTTTTCTATTCAAACGCCAAAAATCCCTAAGATTTATCATCATGGTTATACGCAGTTGTCAGATACAGCGATACTGTCAGTTGATTCATTAATACTCGCGGTACGCTCCTTCTTTCGTGATATTGAAGCGGTTCGTGATCATGTTACAAAAGTCATGTTTTACGAATCAGAAGCCGATCAAATTAGTACTAAAGTTCAGCGTGAAATATTTACGAGCACATTGGGATTAGCTCGTAAAAGACACCTTGCTTATTTTGTGGAGCATATAGATGAGTTGGCAAATACCGCTGAAGATATTGGCGATATACTTTCTATTCTTACCATTAAGCGAAAAATTTAATGGATCTAACGGTTTTAGTCTTTTTGTTAAGTGGTTTGGCGTTGGGCTGGGCGCTAGGTGCAAACGACGCTGCAAATATCTTTGGTACAGCGGTTGGCACAGGCATGGTGCGTTTCACAACAGCAGCCATAGTTGCTAGTGTTTTTGTTATATTAGGTGCAGTTATTTCTGGTGCAGGTGCATCACATACGCTAGGTAAGTTAGGTGCTATTAATGCCTTGCCAGGTGCTTTTATGGCCGCACTATCAGCGGCTATAACTGTGTATTGGATGACAAAACGTGGATTGTCAGTATCAACAAGCCAAGCGATAGTGGGTGCAATTGTAGGCTGGAATATTTTTAGTGGTAAACCAACAGATTCTGAAACATTGACAATAATCTTACTCACCTGGGTTGCTTGCCCTGTCATTGCGGGTTTTATCGCTGTTCCTTTATTTTTATCCACACGTTACATAGTATCTAATGCAAAATTACACTTGATTCGGCTAGATGCTTATACACGATTTGCATTAATCGCCGCTGGTGCTTTTGGTGCTTATAGTCTTGGCGCAAATAATATCTCTAATGTGATGGGCGTTTTTGTCTCATCATCACCGTTTACTGATTTTAGTATTGATACCATGATGGGTGACTCTTATGTGTTTACGTCTATCCAGCAATTATTTTTATTGGGTGCAATTGCTATTGCGGTTGGAATTTTTACATATTCCAAAAAGGTGATGATGACAGTGGGGCAAGATATTGTTTCATTGTCACCTATTTCTGCATGGGTAGTGGTAACAGCACATTCTATTGTACTTTTCTTGTTTACATCACAGGGTTTAGAGAATTTTCTAAATGGTAATAGTTTACCAACGATCCCCTTAGTGCCAGTATCTAGCTCACAAGCGGTAATTGGCGCAATTGTGGGTATTGGCGTGTTTACGGGGAGTACTAATATTCGCTGGCGGGTACTAGGCTCGATAGGAGTTGGTTGGGTTCTTACTCCTTTCATAGCGTGCTTGGTTTGTATATTGGGTTTATATTTTTTACAGAATATTTTTAATCAAGTGACATTTTTACCCTAGTAAATGCTAGTTTCCCCCTATTTTACTGTGCTTTAACTTAAATAATTGGATATTCCCCATTATTCTTAACCCACCCCCCCTCTTTTTCGATGATTTGTATTTAAAACAATCACAAATCATCGAAAAAGAGGGGGGGTGGTAAGTGAAAATGGCTTAAAAACACTGCTTATTATTTAATTCAATCAGTTAATGATACTTACCAGTGTTCCAAGGGTCACTTGATTGAATAAATCAATTACATCTTGATTGCTCATGCGAATACAGCCATGAGATACAGCTTTTCCTAAGCGTCCTTCCTCGTCTGTACCATGAATATAGATATAACGATCATGAGTATCTATATTGTTGCCTTTATTTATTCCGTCTTCCAGCCCTGTGAGCCAAAGTATGCGTGAGGTAATATTATCTTTATTACTTATATCATTTGGATGAGTGAGAATTTTAGCGAGCTTGTGTGTGTCTTTTCGTGCTTTGAATATAGAACCAAGCTTTGCAGTATCACCAAATTTCTCTGAAATAGCATGCCCACCTAGTGGCGTTTTATAGCTGCCACTTAGATTTCCAGTGCCTTTTTCTGCACTGGAAATCATGTAATGTTCTATAACTTTATTATCTTTAATAAGATAAAGTTTTTGCTCGTTAATAGAAATTATAATGAATAGGTTCTGAGGACATTCAGGAAAACGTCTGATGAAATCATTTGCAGTTGCAATAATGTTTACAGGCGCATCCATTTTTTGATTATATTCAGTTGATTAGATGTTTGAGGTTTAGTCGCTATCTGACATATCAATCGCAACGCGGTCTTCATTGCTACGTTTTTTTGCGTCATTACGTTTTGATTCTAGCTCTGTGAAATAACTTTCAGACTCACCTGTAACGTATTCGCCTGTAAAGACAGAACAATCAAACTGTTTAAGATCAGAGTTTCCCGTAGTGATGGCATCAATCAAATCATCAAGATTTTGATAGATTAATTTATCAGCACCAATGGCATTTGCAACTTCGGCTTCTGTTTTGCCGTGGGCGATTAATTCGGTCGCCGCTGGCATATCAATTCCGTAGATATTGGGGTAGCGAATAGCAGGGGATGCTGAGGCAAAGTAAACATTTTTAGCGCCTGAATCACGTGCCATTTGCACAATCTCTCGTGAGGTTGTACCACGCACGATAGAGTCATCAACCAGCATGACATTTTTGCCTTTAAACTCAATATCAAGCGGATTAAGTTTACGACGGACCGACTTTTTACGCTGAGTTTGCCCCGGCATAATAAAGGTGCGACCGATGTAACGATTTTTGATATAGCCTTCACGATAAGGCACGCCCAGCGTAATGGCGAGCTCTAAAGCAGAAGTGCGGCTGGTATCAGGAATAGGAATGACGACATCAATGTCATGATCTTTCCATTCTTTTTTAATTCGCTCGGCAAGGTTATGGCCCATGCGCATACGAGCTTTGTGGACAAATACATTGTCAATGACAGAGTCAGGGCGTGCAAAATAAACATATTCAAATATACAGCTATTGTAACGTGCTTTATCTGAACATTGTTGAGTGTGTACTTTACCTTCTGCGGTGATGAAAATAGCCTCGCCTGGTTCAATATCGCGAACGATTTCGTAACCTTGGGTAACGAGTGCAACACTCTCAGAGGCTATCATGTAGTCTGTTCCATCTTCTGTTTCGCGTTTTCCATAAACTAATGGTCGGATGCCGTTCGGATCACGAAAACCTACAATACCATCGCGCGTTATCATTGCGGCAACAGCATAAGCACCTTGGCAACGTTTATGTACACCTGTAACCGCAGCGAATATTTCTTCTGGGTTTACACGGTATGTGGCATATTTTTGTAATTCTTGAGCAAATATATTGAGTAATATCTCAGAGTCAGAATCAGTATTAATATGTCGGCGATCTTGTTTGTATAATTCTTTTTTCAATCCCGTAGCATTGGTTAAATTACCATTATGCGCCAATGAAATTCCGTAAGGGGAATTCACATAAAATGGCTGTGCTTCTGAGGCAGACGAGGAACCAGCAGTAGGGTATCGTAAATGACCAATTCCCATATTGCCAAGTAAGCCTTTCATGTTCTTTTCATGAAAAACATCATTTACAAGGCCATTTCTACGACGAATATAAAGGCGCTTTCCATCACTCGTGACCATGCCTGCGGCATCTTGCCCGCGGTGTTGGAGGACGAGTAGTCCATCATAAATTTCTTGATTAACGGGGGTGTTACTGAGAATAGCAATTATTCCACACATGGGTTTTCACCAAGGTTTAAAGTTGAGAAGGGTATTAGTTAGCTGACGGGGTAGGTGCAGCAGTTTGTAATTCTGCTGGGCTAATAGCAGAATTTGTATCAGATTTTTGGCCACCTAAAGTGTCATCAATATATTTGTTTAGGTCTTCAGGAATTTTAGCTTTTAACCAAGTAGCCGTTTCTTGAAATTTAGGGATAAATTTAGACTCACTCCATGACTTTTGATCAGGTAGCTCGGTAAGTCCTAGTAACATTGTGAGTAATGTGGTTGCAAATGCTCCTAATACTATGCCCAAGCCAGTTCCTAAAATTCGGTCAAATGTACCTAGGCCAACAGCATTAAGAATTTTATGAAGTATGGCATTTAAAATTGCACCAGCAATTAATACTCCTAAAAATATCAATAAAGCTGCTAGACCTGTTTGAGCAACTTCACTACTCAATTTGATGGGTAAAGCTGATGCCAGTTGGTCTTTGTACTTTATGGCAAAGATGATGGCTGCTGCCCATGTAGCTAAGAAAACCGTCATCCACACGATACCGCGCATAAAACCAATCAGAGCTGTAATCAGTATGATCACAATTATACCGATATCAAAAATATTCACATCCATCTACAATAATCCTTTTGGGGGAAGGGTTGGGTAAAGATTGCTTTAACTAGTTTCAGTTGAAGTATTAATTAGAATAATTTAGTTAGAAATAACTAGGCTATTTTGCACGAAGAAATTTTTCTGGTAGCGTCTTTTCATGCCTTCTTGTGCTTTTATTGCTGTAGATCTATTTGCATGGCCACCTACTCGCACTCGGTACAGGATTTTATCTTCACGAGTTGCTTGTGTAACGAACACTTTGTAACCTTCACTTTTCATTGTTTTAGCCAGTTTATTTGCGCGTAATGGACTCGATGTTGCTAATAATTGTATAGAGTATTTACCTATTGGGGTTGTTGAAATACTGCTATTTGTTGGAGGCTTAGGTTTGGCAGGTGCTGCCTTAGCTTGCTTAGGAGCTTTCTTTTTTGTTGGTTTTTTCTCTACTATTTGGGGTTTAAATGTTTTTGTACTAGCAACATTGGTACTTGCTACTACAGTTTCTTTTGCCGTACTTACGGTTTCTTCGATAGCAGGAGTATTTTTAGTAGGCTGTTCCTTTATATCAACAATTTCTTTTTCTTCATTTTGACGTGATGGTCTAATTGCAAAACCTGGTTTCATGCTTTGAATGGACGCTGAAGTTGAGTCCATTGTTGCTTTAGTCGAACTTTTTGCCATGTCTGTTGCATTACTAATAGCGTCAGTAGAAGATGCAATGATTGCTGAGCCTGATTCTTTAATAGAGTCAGTGACATTACTTGTGGTCTCACTGATAGTTGCTTTAGCCTTATCAAGTAATGATGGTGTATTTGCATCACTTGAATCTGTAAAACTACCGGTTAGGCTGGGTATATTCATTTCGGGCGCATTCGGAAGTTTCATGACAACTTCTTCTCTTTCACGGCTTTTATCTTTAAGCAAATAGCCTAATAACAATGCTGCAATTACTGCTAAAACAACCGCTCCAATACCACGTTTTACCATTGCGTTATCCATGATTCTTTTAATGCTCCTTATGTGTAGAGTGTGTAGGAAATGCTAATTTAATTTATCACCCAATCCGTCTATTTGATGACATGCATTTATAACTTCGGATACTACCAGAAAAGAGCCGAAAGCGACTACTCTATCTTGTAAATTACTCGTGCTTTTGAGTGATTTACAAGCATCTAAAAAGTTTTGATGAGTTTTAACTATTTTATTTGAGTTTTGTTTTGTAATGGCTTTTTCTAAATTATTTATGCGAGTGCTTCTAGATCCTTCTAATTCTACAATATGCCATTCATCAATATTTAAATCCATAATGGAAATGACTTGATCAATATCTTTATCCTTTAATATCGAAAACAAGGCGATTGTTTTTCCTGTTATAGGATTTGAGTTTAAGTGTTTTGCAAGTTGTTTTGCCGCATGAGGGTTGTGTGCTACATCAATTATCCAGTTAGGTTTTTGATGAATGGTTTGTAGTCTTCCTATGATGGATACGTTTTTAAGCCCTTGTTTTATATTGTTTGAATCTACTTCTAATACATTGTTAAAAGTAACTAAGCCAGCAATAACCGTAGCAGAATTATTAAGTTGAAACTCTCCCGCTAGCGCAGGCAAGGGTAGTGTGTAGGATTTATTAAATCCTTCCCAGTTCCATGTGTTATCGTCATTCTTATGATATGAAAAATCATTATTAATTTGAGAAAGTTTGGCTCCTATTTGTTTGGCTTTTTTTGCGATTGCATGAGGAGGATCTAAATCCCCACAAACCACAGGAGTATTTTTGCGCATAATACCTGACTTTTCGACAGCTATTATTTCTCGATTATCACCTAGCCAATCTACATGATCGATACCTATGCTAGTGATTATGGCGAGTGATGTATCCCAAAGATTCGATGCATCTAAGCGACCGCCTAAACCCACTTCTAATATAGCCACATCTATTTTTTGTTGCTTGAATATCAGCATCGCAGCGAGTGTGCCAAACTCAAAGTAAGTAAGGCTTATACCATCTCGTGCATTATCAATTTCTTCAAATGCTTCTACGATTAAGCTATCACTGGTATTGATGCTGTTGAGCTTAATACGCTCGTTATAATCAATGAGATGAGGAGAGGTATAACTGCCTGTATTGTACCCTTGCGCATTTAAAATGGATTCAAATAATGCAACGCAAGAGCCTTTTCCATTCGTGCCAGCAACGGTAATGATGGGAAAATCAGGAGAGAGTAAATTCAGCTTTCTGGCAACTTCACGAATCCGATTTAATCCAAGATCAATCTCAGATAAGTGAAGTGTTTCTTGCCAGTTTAGCCAGTCGGCTAATGTTTTTTTCATGCTATTGTAGGTTAATGGCTTTTAAATAAATTAAACTAGCTTATTTATTGTCGCTCTCGGTACTAGCGTTTTCTTCAGGCTTCTGATCAGCTTCAGAAGCCACAATAGGCTCAGGCTGAACAATTGCGTCTGTCTCTGCCATGTTTTCTGGGCGAGGTTTGTGCATAAAAAGGCAAAGCATATCAGCGATTTCAGAACGTAATTGATGACGAGATATAATGCGATCAATCGCACCTTTTTCAATTAAAAATTCACTGCGTTGAAAACCTTCTGGTAATGTTTCACCTACGGTTTGCTCAATAACGCGAGGCCCCGCAAAACCTATTAATGCATTTGGTTCAGCGATAATGGTATCGCCTAACATTGCAAAACTAGCTGATACACCGCCCATAGTTGGGTCGGTAAGCACAGAGATAAAGGGCAAGCCAGCATCTGATAAGCGTGTTAAAGCAGCGCTAGTTTTTGCCATTTGCATTAATGAGAAAAGCGCTTCTTGCATACGCGCTCCACCACTGGCAGAGAACACAACAAACGGAATTTTTTCGCGAATACAAACATCTACACCTTGCACAAAACGCTCGCCAACAACCGAACCCATTGAACCGCCCATAAAACCAAAATCAAATGCCGCGGCAACTAATGGTATGCCATGTACTTGGCCTTTTGTGACGAGTAGAGCATCTTTTTCGCCACGTTTTTTTTGTGCTTCGGTAATTCTATCTTTATATTTTTTACCGTCTTTAAAACCTAAAATATCAATAGGTGTGATATTTTCTGCAATATTTTCGCGGTTTTCTTTATCTAGGAATAGGTTGAGCCTTGTACGTCCGCCCAATCTCTCGTGATGATTACATTTAGGGCAAACTTCTAGGTTTCTTTCAAGGTCAGCTCGATAAAGGACAGCGCTACAAGATGGGCATTTATGCCAAAGCCCTTCTGGGATTGAACGTTTTTTTGCCGTTGTACTATCTGTACGAATACGTGAGGGAAGTAGTTTTTCAAACCAGCTCATAATTTTTTCCGTGCTTTTGTTTGTATCTGTGTTGTTTTTAGCCCCTCTACCTAGCGGGGGAGGGCTGGGGAGGGGGTAGAATATTGGAAGTAAATTATTACTTCTAGTTTTCTACCCCCTCCCTAATCTTCCCCCTGCTAGGTGGAGGGGACATGAAGAGCTTTGCTAAGCTTTATCCATAGCCGTGCGCATTGAAACTAATAGCGCACCTATTTGATCCATGATTGTATCAGCATCATCAATATTATTTTCAATAATTTTCACAATGGCACTGCCGACAATTGAACCATCCGAAACTTTTGATACTGCCGCTGCACTCTGCGCATCTTTAATGCCAAAACCAACCGCTACCGTCATATTAGAAATTGATTTTATCGTAGCAACACGCTCTGCTACTTCCTCAACATTCAATGCGCTAGAGCCGGTAACGCCTTTTAGTGATACATAATAAAGAAAGCCGCTACCTGCATCGGAAATTTTCTTAATGCGTTCATCCGTTGTGGTGGGTGATAATAAAAAGATAGGGTCGATATTATGTGCCTTTAATATAGGCACAATATCAGTGGCTTCTTCTGGCGGTAAATCAACGGTTAACAAACCATCAACGCCTGCTTTAGATGCGGCTTGGGTAAATTCTTCGTAGCCCATGGTTTCAACAGGGTTTAAATAACCCATTAAAACGACAGGTGTGATGTTGTCGGTTTTGCGAAATTCAGTCATCATGTCCATGGTGTCGCGTAAGCTAGTACCATGTACTAAGGCACGCTCACACGCTAATTGTACGGTTGGTCCGTCTGCCATTGGGTCAGAAAAGGGAATGCCTAACTCTATAATATCAGCACCTGACTCGACCATACGATGCATAAGCGGAACAGTAATAGCAGGGTTAGAATCCCCCGCCGTAATATAAGGCATTAAGGCTTTTTTGCCCGATGCGTTTAGTCTTTTAAAGCAGTTAGTTAGGCGGTTGTTATTAAGAGCGGTACTCATAGCTTGATCCCCTCTAAAGCTGCAACGGTATTAATATCTTTGTCGCCTCGTCCTGATAGATTCACAATAATATTTTTATCACTAGACATCGTTGGTGCAAGCTTCATCGCATAGGCAAGCGCATGACTACTTTCTAATGCAGGAATAATTCCTTCGATGCGTGTGAGCGCATGAAATGCCTCCATCGCCTCATCATCTTTAATCGCAACGTAATTTGCACGACCAGTGTCTTTTAAGAAACAATGCTCTGGCCCAACACCAGGGTAATCTAAACCTGCGGATATTGAATGAGGCTCGATAACTTGCCCATCTTCATCTGACATTAAATACATACGGTTGCCGTGCAATACGCCAGGTTTTGCCATGCTTAATGGTGCAGCGTGTTTGTCTGTGTCTAAACCAAGCCCTGCGGGTTCAACGCCGTACATTTCAACATCAAGGTCGGGTAAAAACTCGTGGAATAAACCAATCGCATTTGACCCGCCACCCACACAGGCGATTAAGGCATCAGGTAATCTACCTGTTTGCTCTAAACATTGCTCTTTTGCCTCGCGACCAATAATCGTTTGAAAATCACGCACCATCATTGGATAAGGATGAGGCCCTGCCACTGTGCCAATACAATAAAATGTATTATCAACATTGGTTACCCAATCACGCATGGCCTCATTAAGTGCATCTTTTAAGGTTTTAGAACCTGAAGAAACAGGCACAACCTCTGCACCCAGCAGTTTCATTCTATAAACATTTGGGGCTTGACGAGCAACATCAACCTCACCCATATACACGACACATTCCAAGCCTAGACGCGCGGCAATAGTTGCCGTTGCAACGCCGTGCTGACCTGCACCAGTCTCTGCGATAATGCGAGGCTTGCCCATGTGTTTGGCGAGCAAGGCTTGCCCAATGGTGTTATTGATCTTGTGCGCACCTGTGTGATTTAAATCTTCACGTTTTAGATAAATCTGCGCTCCACCTAACTCTTTTGACCAACGTTTAGCGTGATAAAGCGGGCTAGGGCGGCCGACATAATGGCGTAAATCGTCATCGTAATCTTTTTGGAATTGAGCATCATTTTTGAGTGACTCGTAAGCTTCACCTAATTCTTCAATTGCATCCATTAATGTTTCGGCTGCAAAGCGTCCACCATAGATTCCAAAATGACCCTTCTCATCAGGAAAGCTACTCCAATCGACTGTGCTTAAATCTATGCCGACTAGGTTCTTATCATTTTCAACTCTGGACACGTCGTACCTCACTCATTCTTATATTTCTCATTAATGCCTTTATTTTTTCTTTATCTTTAATTCCCAGTGCGCTTTCAACACCGCTGCTTAAATCCACGCCATAAATAGAATCAGCTGTTTGGAGAGCTTCTGATATGTTTTCAGAGCACAGCCCACCCGCTAAAATAATGGGTTTATCATATTTTTTGGGTACTTTCTTCCAATTAAATGTTTCACCCGTGCCACCCGCTTTGCCAGCACCGTGGCTATCGACCAAAAATCCCTGTGCTTGTGGGTATTGATCTGCATATTTTTTAAAGCTCGTTTCTATATTATCTTGGTTTTTACTTTGCAAAAACTCTTTCATGCCTACTGCTTTAATATAAGGACGATTAAATGAGGCACAATACTCAGGTGATTCAGAACCATGAAACTGTAATAAATCTAAAGGCACATTTTTTAAAATATCGTTCACAAAGTCTTCAGAGGCATCTAAAAATAAACCGACCGTAGTAACAAAGGGAGGAAGCGCACTACAAATCTCAAAGGCTTGCGTGCTACTCACATTACGCGGGCTTTTTTCATAAAAAACCAGCCCAAGCGCATCTGCTCCTGCATTGCAGACATTTAAAGCGTCTTCAATAGAGGTGATGCCACATATTTTGGTGCGAATTTTTGGTGAACAGTTCGACGAGTCATTCATAGTGGAGACGGTATCATAAGCACAGCAAACTATGAAGATGCAAAACAGGGATAAAAGGGCAAATACAGATGGTATTTAGAGGTATTTTTATACCCACCCCCCCTGTTTTTCGACGTTTTGTACTTTTAAAAGGCTCTGAAAAATACAAATCATCGAAAAAGAGGGGGGGTAGTATATAAAAATAGATAGTAGAATGCCGATATGACTACATCTAACCCCATAAATATACTTGCAGACAACGGATCAACCAAAGCAAGTGCGACTTTGCAACTAAGAGGCATTGCACAGCAGTTGAGCGAGCGTACACAACAAAAAATTCATCCTGTATCATTGCAGCATACTGATGTTATCCCTGCTGATAAATTAGGCGGTGTTAAAGCTTCGCTATTAAAGGGCTTTTTAAGAGATCAACTCAAACAGGAACAAAAGAGCTTTATAATTTTGCCGTTATTTTTTGGCAACAGCCGTGCGTTGACTAAATTTATTCCCGATGTTCAGGCAGAGTTAGAAGAGGAGTTTGGTAAATTTCATTTAGTCATTACCGATACATTGTATATACCACCTCATCCGATTTTAAACAGTGACACAATGTTGGCAGAGATCATCGTGGATCATATCCAGCAAACAGCTAAATCATTTTCGTTGCCATTAAATAATATTGTGTTGGTTGATCATGGTTCACCTAGCCCACAAATAACAGCCGTGCGTAATGGCGTGGCAGAAGAAGCACAAGCGATGCTAGGGCATATTGTCGAGCAAGCAGTGATGGAGCGCCGAGAAGGAAAGCAGTATGATTTTAATGGCGAGCTGTTAGAAGATTGGTTGATTGCAAAAGCCAAGCAGGGCGTTACTAGTGGAAAAACGAGCGCCATAGTTACTTTACTGTTTTCATTACCGGGTCGTCATGCAGGTGAGGGTGGTGATATTGTGACAATTTGTGATTCAGTAATGCAACGTTATCCCAACTTTAAAATTGGCATCAGTCCCTTAGTGGGCGAGCACCCATTATTACTTGATATTTTGGTAGATCGTCTCAATGCTTAAAGGATAAGTTATTTCACTTCCTTTCCTTTTTTTGTACTTTCGGAGTACGCAATGCGCTCATTCCCAATTTTCACGGCTTTATTCTTAGTTGTCCCCATTGTAGAAATATATTTGCTCTTAGAAGTTGGCGGATTAATCGGAGCATTTCCAACTATTATTCTAGTGGTTTTAACCGCTGTAATCGGTGCAGGCTTATTGCGCCAACAGGGCTTATCTACATTAGCGCGTTTGCAACAAAATATGGGGCAAGGGAAAATTCCCGCGCAAGAGATGATTGAAGGTGTACTGCTCGCAGTTGGTGGGGCGCTACTCATGACTCCTGGTTTTGTGACTGATACTATGGGTTTTCTTTGCTTGCTTCCATTCAGCCGTAAATTTATCGCTAAAAATATCATGAAGCGCTCGGCAGATAAGATGAAAGTGGGTGTAAATGTACAAATGAGTGGGTTTAGTGGCTTTGGAGGTGGTTCTTATGATGCTAATGAAGGACAGCAAGCACCTCATGACCCTAATATTGTAGAAGGTGAATTTACCGAAGTGGAAGATAAGACTCCCGTTATTAGTCCCACTAATAAGCAATAGAAAAAACTAAACAAAAAAACTTGAAATACTAATTTTCAACCCTATCATTAGCAGTCTCTGAGTGAGAGTGCTAAAAAGTCCTTCTCACCGAGCCAAATTAAACGTAAATTAATTATTAAGTATACATTAGAAGGAGTAACACATGAATATTCGTCCTTTACACGACCGTGTTTTAGTACGCCCAACAGAAGAAGAGAAAACAAGCGCAGGCGGAATCATCATTCCTGATAGCGCAAATACAGAAAAGCCAAACAACGGTGAGATCATCGCCGCAGGTAACGGCAGAATTACAGATTCTGGTGACGTTAGAACAATGGATGTAAAAGTTGGTGACAGCATACTATTCGGTCAATACGCAGGTACTGCAGTTAAAATTGACGGCGAAGAATTATTAATGATGAAAGAAGAAGATATTCTAGCTGTACTAGAAGTTTAGTCTTTCATTTTATAAAACAAAATTTAGAGGAATAAGAAAATGGCTAAAGAAGTATTATTTGGTGATGACGCACGTGTTCGTATGGTTGAAGGTGTTAACATCCTAGCAAACGCAGTTAAAGTTACATTAGGTCCTAAAGGACGTAATGTAGTTCTTGAGAAATCATTCGGCGCGCCAACCATCACAAAAGATGGTGTATCAGTAGCACGCGAAATCGATTTAGAAGATAAGTTCGAAAACATGGGCGCACAAATGGTTAAAGAAGTTGCTTCTCAAACCAATGATGTAGCAGGTGACGGAACAACAACAGCAACAGTTCTAGCGCAAGCAATCGTTCGCGAAGGCATGAAATCAGTTGCGGCGGGCATGAATCCAATGGATCTTAAGCGCGGCATCGACAAAGCTGTAACCGCTGCAGTTGAAGCGTTAAAAGAAATGTCAAAGCCATGTGCAGACTCAGATGCAATCGCACAGGTTGGTTCAATCTCTGCCAACTCTGACGAAAGCATCGGTGGCATTATCGCAGAAGCGATGGACAAAGTCGGTAAAGAAGGCGTAATCACAGTAGAAGAAGGCACAGCACTGGATAACGAACTAGACGTTGTTGAAGGTATGCAGTTTGATCGTGGTTACTTATCTCCTTACTTCGTAAATAACCAAGAGAACATGACAGCAGAGCTAGACGAGCCATTTGTACTGCTACATGACAAGAAAATTTCAAGCATCCGTGATCTACTACCTGCACTTGAAGCGGTAGCAAAAGCAGGTCGTCCTCTACTTATCATAGCAGAAGACATCGAAGGCGAAGCATTAGCAACATTAGTTGTAAATAATATGCGCGGCATCGTAAAAGTAACGGCTGTTAAAGCACCAGGTTTTGGTGATCGTCGTAAAGCAATGCTAGAAGACCTTGCAAACCTAACGGGTGCAAAAGTAATTTCTGAAGAAGTGGGTCTAAGTCTAGAAGCTATAACACTAGAAGATTTAGGTTCTGCAAAGCGCATTGTAATTGATAAAGAAAACACGGTTGTAATTGACGGTGCAGGCGATGCAAAAGACATCAAAGCTCGTGTAGACATGATTCGTGCACAACTTGAGACTACTACATCTGAATACGATAAAGAGAAACTACAAGAGCGTGTTGCTAAATTAGCAGGTGGTGTTGCAGTTATCAAAGTAGGCGCAGCAACAGAAGTTGAAATGAAAGAAAAGAAAGCCCGTGTAGAAGATGCACTTCACGCAACACGCGCGGCAGTAGAAGAGGGTGTAGTTGCGGGTGGTGGTGTAGCACTAGTTCGCGCACTTCAAGGCATCTCTGATCTTACAGGCGACAACCACGACCAAGACATGGGCGTACAAATTGCATTTCGTGCAATGGAAGAGCCACTACGTCAAATCTGTACTAACGCAGGTGACGAAGCATCAGTCGTATTAAATGCAGTTAAAAATGGTGCAGGTAGCTTCGGTTACAACGCTCGCACTAGCGAATACGGCGATATGCTTGAGATGGGTATCCTAGATCCTACTAAAGTAACTCGTGCTGCACTTCAAAATGCAGCATCTGTATCTGGCTTGATCATCACAACCGAAGCAATGGTTGCTGATAAGCCTGAGCCTACTGGCGCAGCTGGTGGAGCACCTGATATGGGCGGAATGGGCGGAATGGGCGGCATGATGTAATTTGAATAGTCTTTTTGTCCAATCTCGGCGTTGGGCATTTGACTACAAACCCTCACGTACTAGAGTACGCTTCGGTCTTGTAGCCAAATGCCCGCCTTGATATTGAACAAAAATCCTGCTTCAAATATTTGTCGGATACATTTAGTTTTATTCAGAAAAAGGGACGCATTTTGCGTCCCTTTTTTTATTTGAAATATATGAAGAGGTTTAAAAATGGCAGTTGATGTATCTTTAACGATTTGAATATAATCGTAGACCAATAGTGGAAAAGATAATTTTTTTTATTAGAAAGTGAAGATTCAAAACTTAGGTCAGTTGTGGATGCCTTTAAAAGCAAACCATGCAGATGAGCCTTTGTTGGGTTATTGCTTATTCTGTTTTAGAAAGTATTGATGTAAATAGGCTTTGCTACGAAACAATAGTCTAAAAGTCTCGTTATATAACCGATAAGGAAATACCGTCGAATAGCGGCGTAGGAAAGGATATTTTTTACTTTTCACATCTATCTGAGTCTCAAAAAGTTGAGATTGAAAAATTATGTTTGGATTAATAGATAGAGTCACTACGTCAAAACCCCACTCTCTATCAAAGGCATGGTCGTAGGGAAGCCACATAGGTAAGAGCTTTTCAATCATCATTTCTGCTGCTTTACGATTAACAAGATATCCACCTGCCCCTGTTTGTCGAACGAAGTTAACGGAAAGTTGATATTTTGAAGGTAAAGTTAAAACAGGCAGTTTTTTTCCCCTATGAATATCGCATAACTTTAAAAAATCAAAATGATTATCGTAAGCTAAAGCTTCTTCTAGGATTTGTTTAAAGTTATCAGCAAACTCGATGTCATCTTCCATAATCAGTGCGTGATCTTTATCCGTTTTTAAAAACAGTTTTAGTACTTTTATATGGCTGAAATAGCAACCTAGTTCGCCCATGCTGGTACGTTTCCCATGTGCTAAACGATACTTTCTCTTGTCATAATCAGGGTGCGGAAGTTTCAAATTTTTTCCGATAACGCCATCTACAAACTCAAAAGAAATATCCGCCTTTTCAAGTTGTTCTTGCATATACTTTCTTCTGTCTTTTGCATAATCAAGATTAATTACATAGGCTATATAGTTACTCATTATTTCCTTTAAATTGTATTGCGATAGGGACCCTATGCAATTATTGCTTAGTTAATTGAGTCTATATTCGCCCAATAAAAACAGAGGGTCAACAAAAGAAATTTGAACTTAAGTAATAACTTACTCGCTATGTTTTGTTTAATGGGGAAATTATTTTCCTATCAATTATTTTGTCAGAAATGCCTTAATCTGATGTGAACTTTTAAAGACTTATTGGCACTAAAATAGCTTTATTGGATAATGGAATAAAAATGGTTTTTACACGGTTAATAAGAAAAATTGCTACAGGTTCATCTGAGCCACAATCCTTATGTATTGTTTCTAATGAGTCTCCAAAAGCAGTTGGAATAACATCAAGTATTGATAGTATTTCAGTGATTCATAAAGGAGAGCGTATTGTGATTATGCGTGAGCAGAAAAAGGATGCGGTAATCCCTTCTCTTTTTAATAAAACCTCACGACCTTGCCCTCCTTTTTGTGTTCAACCTATGTTGGCAGCGCCTAATGTTGAAACTATTGGTGAGCTTGAGGTACTTGAATACCTCCAACAAACTAGTACTGGTTCAGTGCTTGTAGTGGACTCACGTTTAACAAATTGGGTAAGTAAAGGAACAATACCCGGATCCATTCATATTCCATGGACATCATTAGTGAGAAGCGAAGGTGCTACATTAAAAAGTACTTTAGGCATTTTAATTCAGAGGTTCTCCGTAAAAATTATTGACGGAAAGAATCAAGATGATGTTAATGAGGCACTTGCTGATAATAGAATAACGGATGTTTTGGATTATTCTAATGCAAAAACGTTAGTTCTTTTTTGCAATGGAACATGGTGTGGACAAACATCAGAAAGCATAAAAGCTTTGCTAGATGTTGGTTACCCCGCTGAGAAAATAAAGTATTACAGAGATGGTATGCAGGGCTGGGTCACTCTTGGGCTAACTACGGTTACAGAAGATGTCTGTAAGATAGTTAAACCCGCTTGTGACAGCTTAAGATAATAGCATAGAACGATTGCCCCATTATAAGTTGATAGCTTATGTCTTTCTATCACCTAAATTATATTGTGCTTTTTTAGGTAATACTTGGCGAATTCCACCTTTTGGTAATTCTGTATCTCCTGTGTAGCGAGGAATGATATGAACATGAAGGTGAAAAACACTTTGCCCTGCAGCCACGCCATTATTACTTCCAATGTTATAACCATCGGGATTATGACCTTGTTGGTGTATTAGTTCTTTGGCTTTTTCCATGAGATTTGCAAAGGCAATATGCTCGTCCGCTGTGATGTCAAAATGTGTTTTCACGTGACGTTTTGGGATGATAAGGCAATGCCCATTGCTAACGGGTGAGTTATCAGTTATCAATAACGCGAGTTCATTTTCCGCAAGAATTTCTTCATCTTTTGGATTGCAAAATATACAGGGGTTATTGAGGTCAAAAGGTTTACTTGTCATGATAGTTTCTTATTGAAAAAAGTAAGAAAATAACACAAAACGGTATAGAAATGGGGGAGTGTATTTTTTTAAGAGGACAGAGTAACTTTAAGAGAATAAATAATTTTACTCCTCAATTGAGAAGCAAAATTATAGGTAGTGTTATTCAGCCTTTCCTTAGGCAGCACGGCGTGGGTGCTCTAACTCTTCCATTTCTGCGTAGTAGTCTTCTCCTGACTCTGCGAGCATTTCTAAAATAACAGCAATTTCTAATGGATTCTCTTTTTTAAGTTCTAGTAATTCTTCGCTGCTGATTTGTAAGCTTTCGTTTGTCATTTTGATTTCCTTTTCTTTTTAGTTAAATTAGATAGGCTCTGTCCTTGCCATGTAAGAAACTATATAGAAATCAATTTAGTTATTCTGTGATGTATTTCTCATTTTGAAATTAATAGGGTGATTTAACTTAAATGCCATTTACCATTCCAATGATCCATATCAGTGCAGAAATTATAGCTAACACGATGTGCGCTCGTTTGTTGGTGATAAAAATAAGTGCTAAGAATGTGAAAAACATCATGGTTGGAATATAAACGAGAGCGGCATAACCACTTTCGCCATCTACGCCGTTTACATCCATGGACATGAGCATGCCAAGCATAAGCCCAATACCTGAGGCGGAAAATAGTGAGAAGAAAATTCGTGCAGACCAGCTTAAGCTTGTTGTTGAAACTCTACTACTATCTTGTTTAGAATTTTCCACTGTATTTCCCTGTTTATGAATAAAATTTAGTAGTGCCAGCTCTTTATAATTACAAGACGAAGATAGATCAAGAAATTATATGCTGGCTTGTTTATTTTAAAATCATAAGTATTTTTTTATTTGGTTAATGGGGGCTATTTTTCAGGATTGCCACTTCTGGAGAATGTTCTTTAAGGTGCTGGTATGACCTACCAACGTGATGTTAATAGGAAAAAAGTCTCCTCTTAATATTGTTCAACGCTATAACCTAAAGTTTTTAACTGGCTAAGCACGCTATCATCTCCAGATAAATGTAAAATCCCGACTAATATCATTTCGATTTCTCTGGTTTTTATCATTGCCTCAATTTGTGGAATCCATGCTTTGTTGCGTTTTACGATAAGGTTTTGGTAAGTATCGGGAAAATCCTTCTTCATAGGAGCGATACCGATTTTATCAAGTTTTTTAATATCTCCAGTTCTCCAAGCCCTTTTCATCTCGTTGAAAATTTCTGGTAGTTGCTTCATATCATGTAGGGTATAGCTGATAAATTCATCAGGGTTTTTTTCACCGAGTGTTGCGAGAAAGCTCATTTGTTGATCAACTGATTCAAGTTTCCCTATTTTCTTGGAATCTTGATTAGCTTTACTATTATAAAAACTATCAACGCCTTCAGCATCAACCCCTAACTTTTTAAGCTCAATCATGGTGATCATAGTTGAGGCCATTCCAGGTTTAAATCGTTCAATCACCATCATTGGCAGGCCAGAACCGTCTGAAAAATCTGTCAGTGCTTGGTATGTTTTTGGGCTTAGATGGTCTTTTAGAGTTGAACCATCTTGATAGCTCATAAGTTGAACCATCTTTAACTGTGTTTCTGGTAGCTGTAATTTTGTTATGTCTGTTTCAAAGACGAGTTGTTCTGATTGATTATAAATACTTTCAAATTTTGGGGGTAAGGGGTAGTCATTTTTACCCAGCATGTGAATAGTGCCACCAATAAATAGGTGGTCACCATCTTTGGATACTTTCCACAACGGAGAATTAGCTGAAGCGGGAAGCGCAATTATTAAGAGCGAAGTAATGAGGGCTGTTAGTATTATTTTTTTCATATTCTATTCTTTTTTATTGATATAATAGCCCTAGTTTATCCTACAAAACCCCGAAAAACAGGGGGGGTGGTAGATTATTTATCTTAATATTTAGTTAAATTAAGCATTTTTCTTAAAATATATAGCCATTATTAATTTAATAATGGATGTAGTGTTCAAGTTGTTCGATGGTATCTTTTTGTTCTTTGATCATGGCCTTTACAAGGTCGCCGATGGAAACAAGACCAATTAACTCCTCTCCATTCATTACAGGTAAGTGGCGGATACGTTTTTCAGTCATAATCGACATCGCATCATCAATGCTTTGTTCGGGACGAATTGCGCAAACAGGTGTGGTCATCACGTCAGAAACAGGAATATTTTCAGATAAACGATCTTTAGCTACAATTTTGCATGAAAAGTCTTTGTCAGAGAATATACCAATAACTTTTTTCTCATCCATTATTAAAAGAGAGCTGATACCACTTTCTGCCATAAGTTTAATTGCATCTTTTGCATCTGTTTTTGGGGAAGTGCTCGCTACGTTACTACCTTTACTATTGATAACATCTTTGATTGTTTTCATGAGTGACTCCTATTGTTTGTGTAATATGAGCTTTCTTTTATGCTGAAATGTCGCTTGAATTAAAGATCTCTATTAGTATGTATAGAGTATTTTATTAAATATGTCGAATGTAGTGATTGGTACTACTATACATGCCACGTCAGTAATCAATGAAGGGATTATGTTATTATCGGGTGAGTTTTTTTACAGTATAGCGGCAATATTTAGCCTCTCTGCTTATCTATTAAGCAATATATTGTGGTTAAGAATATTTTTAGTATTGGCATCCTTTGTTTATATTTTTTCAGGGATACAGTTAGGTGTAACATCAATGGTAGGGTGGAATACAGCTTACCTGGTGATTAATTTATACCATGTTGTGATGTTGTTTTTAGATAAAAGCACTATTACTTTACCTGAAGAAACGAAAGAAATTTATCATCAGTATTTTTCAATGATGTCTACACGTGAATTCAAAAAAACCATTACTGTTAATCATTTTAAAACAGTCAAAGGGGAGAAGTTAATTGGTGAAGGAGAAGTGACTGATAAGCTATTTATTTTATTAGAAGGAACTGTAGATGTTGTAAAGTCAGGCAAGAAAATTGCAAGACTTAATGCTGGTGACTTTGTCGGTGAGATGAGTTTTATGAGTAATAACACCGCCTCCGCAGATGTGATAGCTACGGAGGCGGTGAAATATGCTTATTGGACTCACAAAGACTTAGATAAGTTGAGTAAGCAAAACCAAAATACTTATAACAAATTCATCTCTGTTATCAGTTGTGATTTAGTTAGAAAGCTAAATGTGAAAAATACTGGGTTGATCACAAAACTTCCATAAACTGTTGTCATTCTCGCGTAGGCGGGAATCCATTTGTCAGTATGGCACTTTGTGCAGCCATGGATATTTACTTAGTTCTTATCTATTCCCATTGTTTGAGTTTCCACCTCTGCGCGGTGATTGATTACCACCTTGCGAATTTTTATTGCCTGAAGTGTTCTTTTTCTTTCGTCTTTGGTTTTGATGATTCTCTTTTGAGCGTTGCTTGTATGAGCTCTTTTTGGTGTTATCACTACGGCTAGTTCTATTTTGTGAGTTATTCCGTGGTTTATTTTGCTTGCTTGATTTAACGTTTGAGTTTGAAGCAGGCACATCGTGATGAGGCTCAAAGCCATCTACCAAAATACGATCGAGTTGTTGCTTGATCAGGTTTTCAATGTCACGTAATTGCTTAAATTCATCAGCACTCACTAATGATACGGCTTGCCCTTTACTGCCGGCACGTCCTGTACGCCCGATTCTATGAACATAATCCTCAGGCACATTAGGTAAATCAAAGTTAACTACCTGTGGAAGAAGATCAATATCAATACCACGTGCAGCAATATCTGTTGCGACCATGACTTGCACTTTGCCTTTTTTAAAGTCAGCTAAAGCACGTGTGCGCGCTGCTTGGCTTTTGTTGCCGTGTATCGCGATTGAAGGAATACCACGCGTTTCTAGCTGTTTAGCAAGGCGGTTTGCACCATGTTTGGTACGACTAAATACTAAAACTTGAAACCAGTTATTCTCAATAATTAAATGCGAAAGAAGTTCTGATTTTTTAGCTTTATCAACGGGATGAATCCACTGTTTAACAGTTTCAACTGTTGTGTTACGCGGGCTAACTGAAATTTCAACAGGGTCATTTACCAAAGATTTTGCAAGTTTTCTGATATCTTGCGAAAAGGTCGCTGAGAACATCAGATTTTGTCTGCGTTTGGGTAAGGTTGCTAATATTTTACGAATATCGTGGATGAAGCCCATATCTAGCATACGGTCGGCTTCATCAAGCACTAGCATTTCAAGTTGGTCAAAACGAATCGCATTTTGATTGTGCAGATCAAGTAATCTCCCTGGCGTTGCTACTAAAATATCAACACCTTTACGCAAACGATTAATCTGCGGGTTGATTTTTACACCACCAAAAACCACAGTTGAAGTGATAGGTAGGAACTTCCCGTACGCCACCACGCTTGCTTCAATTTGAGCGGCAAGCTCTCGTGTTGGCGTTAAAATCAAAACACGCGCTTGACCTGGTTTGACTTTTGCGCCTGTCGATAATATTTCTAAAATAGGTAGTGTGAAGCCAGCTGTTTTACCTGTGCCGGTTTGCGCCGCTGCCATTACGTCTCGACCTTTTAAGACAGCAGGGATTGCCTGTTCTTGAATAGGTGAAGGTTTATCGTAACCTTGTTTTTTAATGGCTTTTAATAAAGGGGCTGATAGCCCGAGTGAGTCAAAACTCATAGTGTTCAATCTTCATATGCTGATAATTCGCGCGAGATTACAGGATATAAGGGCTTAGTGCTAATACAAAACAGCGAAAAAGAGGGGGGGTGGGCTTATTTAATATAGTATAGGGGTTAAATATTGATTAATTCTAGAAGAATACTATGAAAATTTGGGTAGATGCTGATGCTTGTCCTGTTGTCATTAAAGAGATCCTCTTTAGGGCGGCGACACGTAAACAAATACAAGTGACTTTGGTTGCTAATCATCAAATACGAATACCAGCATCAAAGTTTATTAGCTTTATGCAAGTGCCAGCAGGTTTTGATGTGGCAGATAATGAAATTGTAAAGCGTGTTGAGAAAGGTGATTTAGTTATTACAGGAGATATTCCTTTGGCATCTGAGGTGATTGCCGAGGGCGCATTGGCGCTGAATCCGCGTGGTGAAATGTACACGCCAGAAAATATAAAAGAGCGCTTAAGAATGCGCGATTTTATGGAAGAGGTGCGATCAAGCGGAATAGGTACAGGAGGACCACCGCCCCTAAACCAGAAAGATCGGCAAAACTTTGCCAATCATCTGGATAGGTTGTTACAGGCTGTATAGATTTATTAGATATTTTCTAAATCAGTGATAGCCGCTTTGAGGTGCTCAGTAGCTAGTTTTGCAACTTCTTGAACTACAGTATTGTCTTCTAAGCCTAATACGGGCTCTGGTGCCATAAAGTGAAAAATCGTATTTCCATCTTCTTCACGAGCAACAATTGTACAAGGCAATAATGCACCTGCTTCTGGCGCTGCTTCAATAATCTTTTTTGCCATACCTGGGTTGCAGGCACCTAAGATTCTGTAAGGCGGAATCTCTTCGTTTAGCTTGTTTTTAATGGTCGCTTGTACATTTACCTCGCTGACGATGCCGAGCTTGTGAGTCATTAATGTGCTTTTGAGTGTTTCGATTGCTGCGTCGATAGGTTGTTTAAGGCTGGTTGTTAGTGTGTATGACATATTTGATTCCAATGTGTTTAATATAAAAAGTGAAGCGCACTATAAGGTTTTTTTACGGGAGTGTCTTTGATAATTGTTAATCCTGAATTTAGCTTAATTTAGGTCTACTAAGGTAATGAAATCTTTTTTTCTCGTAACATTTCGGCTAAACGTATAAGTGGCAAACCAATCAATGAAGTTGGGTCATCTCCTCGCATACTTTTAAATAATGTCACGCCTAAGCCTTCTGATTTAAAGCTTCCCGCGCAAAAGTAAGGTTCTTCAGCGTGTAGATACGCTTCAATTTCAGTAGCACTTAAATCCCGAAAATCGACAAAATAGGGGATCAGGTCTAATTGATAGCTATCATCGCTACTATCAAATAAACAAAGCCCTGTTAAAAAACTCACGCATTGCCCAGAGCTTTCAGTGAGCTGCTTGATGGCATTTTCATGATTTTCTGGTTTTCCTCTAATAACTCCATTGAGAATAGAGCACTGATCAGATGCGATTATAAGGGAGTCAGGCTGTCTTTTGGCCACTGCTTTGGCTTTTTCTAAGGATAAACGTAACACGTAATCTTCAGGTATTTCGTTAGCTAAAGGGGTTTCATCAATGTCAGGGGAGTCCACAATAAAGTCTAATCTAAAGCGCTCTAAAAGCTCTTTACGAAAAGGAGAAGTGGAGCCGAGGACTAAAGTCTTTTGCATGGTTTTCTGCATAATAATTATTGTAAGGCTGTGAGTTAGGTAAAATTGGAGGTATTGTTAATAAAAAACTTATGAAAAGCAATAATAAACCTTTACAGGATGGGGGTTGGGGCAATATAATTCCGCTCTTAAAATTACGCTATGTAAATTGTAATGTCGAAGAAGAGTAATATTCAGCGTTTACCTGTTGAAGTTGATCCATTTCGTTTGGTAGATCAGGGTCGTATTTTTGATGGGAGAATCCCGTTAAATGATTTTCCTCGATTGAAAGAACAGCTGTTTGAAGGTGGTGCTGATGATGTTGATAAAAACATCGTTAATGTTCATCTTGAATTTACTCGAACAGATACACGTTTGCCGGTTGTAAGAGGCACGATAAGTTCAGTATTACAAATGACTTGCCAGCGTTGTTTAAAAGGCACGGAAGAGCTTTTTGAAACAGAATTAGAGGTAGTTTTGGTGAGTAGCGATGCTCAAGCAGAAAAACTTCAAGAAGGCTTTGATACGTGGTTGGTTGAAGAGCAACAAATGTTTTTGCGAGATTTTATTGAAGATGAAATCTTGTTAGCATTGCCGCTAGTGATTGCACACGAAAAATGTGATGCCGCACGAAAGTTGATAGAGGCCTTGCCAGAAAATGAAATTGACGAGACAGCATTAGAGGATGAAAATCCTTTTGCTGCCTTGAAAGACTTAAAACTGAATTAATTTAAATTAAAGATGAGTATGAAATCGTGAGATTTTGAAACTCTAATGGAGTAACCCATGGCAGTACAAAAAAGTAAAGTAACACGTTCACGTCGCGGTCAACGTCGTTCACACGATTCTTTGAAGAATCCTACATTATCAATTGATCCAGTATCAGGTGAGACACATTTACGTCATCACATGACACCGGATGGATTTTACCGTGGTCGTCAAATCATAGCGTCTCCTGTAGAGCTTGATGACGAAGATGACGACGAGTAGAAAATAGTTAATATTTAAATAAGCGTTAGCTTATTAATTAATACTATTAAGAAATATTAAATCGCGGGCATGTCCCGCGATTTTTTCGTGTAAAATAACAGCATATAATATTTGATTGAGTAGAAATGGATTCATACTATCGTATAGCAATAGATGCCATGAGCGGTGACAATGGTCTTCAAGCGGTTGTCCCCGCGGCATTAACAGCACTAAAAGAGCATGATGATATTGCTTTGATTTTAGTGGGCGATGAGCCTCAATTACTGGCAGAACTCAAAAGCTTAGATGAAGCGCCCAATCAGCGATTAAGCATCCAACATTCTACCCAGGTCGTCACTATGGATGAAAAGCCCGCGATGGCTCTGCGGGGTAAGAAAGACTCATCGATGCGTGTCGCCATTAACCTTGTTAAGTCAGGTGATGCCGATGCTATTGTGAGTGCTGGTAATACAGGCGCTTTAATGGCAACAGGGCGTTTTGTCTTTAAAACACTTTCTGGTATTGATCGCCCTGCAATCTGTACGGCAATTCCTGCCGCTACGGGTCATACCTATATGCTAGACCTTGGCGCTAATATTGATTCATCAGCCGAACATCTTTATCAGTTTGCCGTAATGGGCTCTGAGCTGGTAAAAGCGATTGATGGAAAAGAGAATCCTAAAATTGGTTTGTTAAATATTGGTCAAGAAGACTTAAAGGGTAATGAACAAGTAAAAGCCGCGCACGAGTTGCTTCAAAAAGGTGGCTTTAATTACATCGGCTTTGTTGAAGGCGATGATATTTTCCACGGTGACGTAGATGTCATCGTTTGTGATGGTTTTGTCGGTAACGTTGCCTTAAAAACATCTGAAGGGCTGGCTAAAATGCTCTCGAATGAGCTTAAAAGTGGTTATACCAAAAACATTTTTACTAAAATTGCCGCTTTAATTTCATTACCCATTTTAAATGGTTTTCGCAAACGCTTTGATCCTCGCCGTTATAACGGAGCGAGTTTTTTGGGCTTAAAAGAAATTGTTATTAAGAGCCATGGTGGTGCTGATAGCCTATCATTTGCAAATGCTATTGGTATTGCGCGCAAAGCTGTGATGGAAAAAGTACCAGAACGTATTGAACAACACTTGCAAGAACACCTTGTAGATTAAGGACAATAGAATGTATTCACGAATAGCAGGAACAGGTAGTTACTTACCTGAAAAAGTACTCACTAATCATGATCTTGAAAAGATGGTGGATACCTCTCACGAATGGATAGTTGAACGTACAGGCATTGAAAAGCGTCATATTGCCGCCGAAGGTCAAAGTACCTGTGACCTTGGAGAGATAGCTGCAAAGCGTGCGATGGAAATGGCCGGTGTTTCTGCTGATGATATTGATCTTGTAATTTTTGCAACCACAACCCCAGATCTGATTTTCCCTAGTACAGCGTGTTTACTGCAGAAAAAGTTAGGTATCGCAGGTGGTGCGGCATTTGATGTTCAGGCCGTTTGTACAGGCTTTATTTATGCGCTAGGTATAGCCGATAAATTTATTAAAAGTGGCTCACACAAACGCGCATTAGTGGTTGGCGCTGAAACACTCTCAAATATTTTAGATTGGACAGACCGTGGTACCTGTATTTTATTTGCAGATGGTGCTGGCGCAGTCGTGCTTGAGGCAAGTGAAGAAGAAGGCATTATGTCTACGCATTTACACGCCGACGGTCAGTATGAAAGCTTGCTTAATACAGCTGGTGGTTTATCACGAAATAAAGCATTGCTAGATTCTGGTGGAGCTTATGTGCAAATGAAAGGCAATGAAGTCTTCCGTATGGCGGTGAATACACTGGGTAGAATCGTTGATGAAACCTTAGAGCATAATAATCTTAAAAAGTCTGATGTGGATTGGCTAATCCCACATCAAGCGAATATTCGTATTATTAAGGCGACTGCAAAAAAGCTAAAAATGGATATGGATCACGTGGTTGTAACGGTAAATGAACACGGAAACACATCAGCGGCTTCTGTACCATTAGCATTGGATACGGCAGTGCGTGATGGGCGCATCAAACGTGGTGAAACTATTTTGCTAGAAGCCTTTGGTGGCGGATTTACGTGGGGATCTGCGCTGATTAAATTTTAGTTTTCTCCGTCTTGGCCTCTAGCCTTACTCGTCGTCATACCGGCGAAGGCCGGTATCCATGGTTGGGACATAGTGCCATTTAAAACATGGATTCTGGTCTGCACCAGAATGACGGAGGTTAGTAAATAAAATGTTTATTCCAGTGTGAAATATGCATAAAATTATTTTTTTGATCTGTGTAATTCAGTGGAAGAATATTGTATTAAAGACCACCCCCCCTGTTTTTCGACGTTTTGTACGAATAAGACCCATTTCAGGCGCTCGAAATGCCTGATAACCCTTCCAGATTTGACAGTAAAACCTTTCTAAAAACCGTCCCGCATAAGCCTGGTGTTTATCGCATGATTTCGGCGGAGGATAAAATCCTCTACGTCGGTAAAGCTAAAGACTTAAAGAATCGTGTCTCCAGTTATTTTCGTAGCAATCTTGTAAATTCTCGTATTTATTCAATGGTAAAACAGATTTGTGATGTGCAAATCACCATTACCAGCACCGAAGCCGAAGCGCTGTTGCTTGAAAGCAATCTAATCAAAAAACATCGCCCGCGTTACAATATTTTGTTGCGCGATGATAAAAGCTACCCTTATATTTATTTATCCAAACACAAATTTCCGCGTCTTACGTTTCATCGTGGTGGGCGAAAAGGTCAGGGGCAATATTTTGGACCTTACCCCAGTGCGGGCGCAGTGCGTGAAACCTTGGGTTTGTTACAAAAACTATTTTTAGTGCGTCAATGCGAAGACAGTTATTTTAGTAATCGCTCACGCCCGTGTTTGCAGTATCAAATTGAGCGTTGCACGGCGCCTTGCACGAATGAAATTAGCGAGCAAGACTACAAAACGGGCATACGCCATACGGCGCAGTTTTTGCAAGGTAAAAGCCAATTGGTGATTGATGAATTAGTCCAGCAGATGGATAAATCATCCGAGGCATTAGAGTTTGAAAAAGCCGCAGGCTATCGTGATCAAATCGAGAAGCTACGCCAGGTATCTCAACAACAAAGTATTAGCGGGGGGAATGGTGACGTGGATGTTATTGCGATGCAATATGCCTCTGATGTTGCCAGCGTTCAGGTGCTAACCATTCGCAAGGGCAATAATCTCGGCAATAAAAACTTCTTTCCTAAAATTCCTCACTTTGAGAACAGTGAGTCAGAAATTCTTTCAGCCTTTATTGCACAATATTATTTTTCGCGTGAAGTACCCAGCGAGATTTTAATCAGCCATGACTTAGATGATAAAGACACGCTCGAAGAAATGCTGCAGCTAAAAGCAGAACGTAAAGTCAGCATCGCATATCGCTTACGCGGTGATCGTTCGCGCTGGGTAGAGATGGCAGCGCGCAATGCACAACATGCTTTAAGCACCCATCTTGCCTCAAAAGCAGGTATTCAAAAACGTGTACAAGCACTACAGACAGAATTAGATTTGGACTACATTCCCGCGCGTATGGAATGTTATGACATTAGCCATACTATGGGCGAGGCAACCGTCGCATCCTGCGTCGTATTTGGTTTAGAGGGTGCGATAAAGTCAGAATATCGTCGTTACAATATCACCGATATCATTGGTGGTGATGACTACGCGGCCATGAAGCAGGTGCTACAACGTCGCTTTAAAAGAGCTAAAGAAACAGTTAATAAATCGGATGAATCTGAAGGAGAATACGCAAAACTCCCCGATATTCTCTTTATTGATGGTGGAAAAGGTCAAGTCACTCAGGCAGTTGATGTATTACGAGATTTACAAATCAGTGGCGTAGATATTATTGGCGTAACAAAAGGAGAAGGGCGCAGACAAGATATGGATGCTTTGACCATTTTGAGTGATACGGGTGGCACTGCCGGTAGCGGACAATACAAAGAAAAAATATATCTGCCAGCTCATTCAAGCGCCTTGCATTTAATCCAACAAATTAGAGATGAAGCACATCGTTTTGCGATTACAGGGCATCGTGCACGTCGTCAAAAAGCACGTACTACCTCACCGCTTGAAGGTATTGCAGGTCTTGGGCCCAAGCGTCGTCAAAGCCTATTAAAGCAATTTGGGGGGATTCGAGCGATCACACGTGCGAGTGTTGATGAATTAAGCAAAGTAAACGGCATAAGTAAGCCACTAGCGATAAAAATCTATGATATATTCCACAATGATTAGAACCTTGATTAACATAAGAATTAACACACCGTGATCTTTAATATCCCCATTTTTTTAACAAGCCTACGCATAATCGCAATACCACTCGTGATATTGTTTTTTTATTTAGATATGCCGTTAACGACTTCAACCATTTTTGGTTTAGCAGGGCTTACAGACTGGGCGGATGGCTATTACGCACGAAAGTATAATCAAGAGTCACGCTTTGGGGCATTTCTTGATCCTGTTGCCGATAAACTCATCGTTGCCGTTGCGCTCATCTTAGTTGTTGAGCGTGAAGGAAGAGGGGATATCGCCTTTTGGATTACCCTAGCAGGGATTATCATAATCTCTCGCGAGATTATCATCTCAGCACTACGCGAATGGATGGCAGAAACAGGTCAACGCAGTAAGGTAGCGGTCGCCTATATTGGTAAAGTTAAAGCGGTTACACAGATTTTTGCGCTGATATTCTTATTGTACAACCAAGACTTGTTCGGTTTGCCGTTGCGTAAAATCGGTTTAGTTTTCTTGGTGATAGCGACGATTTTAACCATTGTCTCAATGGTGCAATATTTAAAATCAGCCTTTTCTGGTCAATAGAGCAAAAAGCCATTTTACATATATTTACACATTTTCTTGTGCCTGCAATTATCACGGCAATTTTTTTCCGTAAAAATTGGAAATTTGCATTTACGGTAATGATGCTAACCATGCTGGTTGATATTGACCATCTATTAGCTAATCCAATCTATGATGCCACGCGTTGTAGCATTAACTATCATCCACTTCATGGTTTTATTCCGATAGCTGGGTATGCTGTTCTTAGTTTTATCCCCAAAACACGTTTAATAGGAATAGGATTGGTCATTCACATGGCTTTAGACTCTATAGATTGCCAAGTTACCAATGGTATTTGGTTTAATTAACGAATTTTGATACTTTTTATAGACCACCCCCCCTCTTTTTCGATGATTTGTAGTTTAAACCACATACAAATCATCGAAAAAGAGGGGGGGTGGCATAGCAAGTAATGGTCTTTTAAGTATTTTTTATGCTAGTTTGATACTTATGAATGATTACAAAGGAAAACACCTCGTTATAAAGAAGGCTGCAGGCTCATATACGCATCATGGCTTGGGTGTGGGTGATGGTCGAGTGATTCACTATTCGGGTTTAGCAGATGATTTGACCAGTGTGGGCGTGATTGAAGAAATTAGCCTGGAGGAGTTTGCTAAAGGCAAAGAAATTATTGTTAAAACTCATGACGAGCGAAAGTTTAATATCGGCGAAGCCATTATTCGTGCGCACTTACGCATTGGCGAAGCGCAATATCACGTATTACATAATAATTGCGAACATTTAGTCGAGTGGTGTATTAATGGTAGGCATTTTAGCCAGCAATCTCGTCGGGGTAAGTTGGCCTATTCTGCAGGAATAGGAGCAAGAGCTTTAATAGGTGTAAAAAATCCCGTGGGTTTTTTAGCAGGTGCGGCGGCGGGATATGTCTATATTAATCATCAGGGGATGAAAAAAGTGCCTGATTTTTCAGAGCTAGAAAAAGCCTTCGAACAGGCTGTGAGTGCTAAGGCTCATTATAAAAAGGTTCTCCACCTAGCTAAAAGCTCGGCAGAGGACTTCTTAGATGTTTCTGTGCGACAAAACAAAGTCAAAAAGCTGAAGAATTAATCATGAGCAATGACAGCTATTTATTTTTTTGTTGTCAAGGTCGCTGTTAAGAATGGTCATGTCCACAACCACCAGGCGCATGAGGATGGCCGTGTGCAATCTCTTCTTCTGTGGCATCACGAATATCTAGTACCGCAACATCAAAATGTAAGGTCTCGCCCGCTAAAGGATGATTAGCATCAATTTTTACCGTATCGCCATCTATTTCTGCAATGGTGATAACTTGTGTGCCTTGACCTGTTTGAGCATGAAACTGTGCGCCAGCAACCATTTCTTCGTCAGGTATGCCTTCAAACATATCACGCGCGACAGACTCCGTTAATTTATCATCACGCTCACCATAAGCATCTTCAGGTGCAACAATTAGGCTGAAACTATCATTGATTGTTTTTTCATTGAGTGCATTTTCTAAGCCTTTAATGATGCCACCTGCACCGTGCATATAAAGGAATGGATTATTTTCATCCGCAGTATCAAGTACTTCTCCATCATCGTTTTTTAAAGTGTATGCAAGCGATGCAATTTTGTTTTTAGTGATATTCATATTGGTTACCAAGTTTTAGGATATAAATTAGGCGATATAAAAAGTGCCGTGATTTTGACATAATTTTATCGAAACAAATAGTTTTAGTGCTATTCTGCATTTTTATTAGTGGAAAATCTGATTGATGTCATTTCGGCGCATGCTTTATTCTTTGTTGTTGTATTTGATATTTCCACTTATCATTTTTCGCCTATTCTGGCGTAGTCGATCTAACCCTGCTTATCGTCAACGCATTAGTGAAAGACTGGGTTTTGTTCATGATAATAGCAATAAGCCTATTATTTGGGTACATGCTGTTTCTGTTGGTGAAACCATAGCGGCGCAGCCTCTCATTGAGTCATTGATTGAGCAATATCCAGATCATAGAGTTTTGGTTACAACTACCACACCAACAGGCTCCGAAAGGGTTAAAGTTTTATTTGGCGAACGTGTTTCTCATGTTTATTTTCCTTATGATTTACCTGATGTCGTGGCTCGGTTTGTTCAACGAATAAAGCCTGTAATGTTAATTGTGATTGAAACTGAAATTTGGCCAAACCTCTTTGCACTCTTTGCACAAAATGCAGACACGAGAAAAAATATCCCACTCATCTTAGTGAATGCACGTTTGTCTGAGCGCTCTACTCAAAAATACCTAAAACTACAAAAACTAGTCAAAGAAACATTAGCTAATATTACGTTGATAGCCGTTCGTTCATCGGTTGATGCAGAACGTTTTAAACAACTTGGTGCAAATAATGCTCAAATATTGATAGCCGGTAATATTAAGTTTGATTTTGCTGTTAATAAAAAACAAATAGAACAGGGAAAGCGGTGGCGAAAAACTTGGAAGCACAACGATCGAGTCTGGGTTGTAGCCAGTACGCACGAGGGAGAAGATGAAATAATATTGAATATTTATCAAAATTTATTGAAGCAATTTCCTCGTTTGCTGTTGGTGCTTGTGCCAAGGCATCCAGAGCGATTCGATGATGTTTATAGGCTTTGCATGAAAAATACAGAGCTAAAAGTATTGCGTCATAGTCAAATTAAGGATTATAAAGATTCAAAAGCAAATATTATCTTGGGTGATAGTATGGGTGAAATGCAGAGTTGGTTTGCCACGGCTGATGTGGTTTTTATGGGCGGTAGTTTGGTAGAGAAAGGAGGGCATAATCCAATAGAACCAATTGCTCAAGGTGTCCCCGTTGTAAGTGGACCGTATATGTATAATTTTGATGATATTTCAGATCAATTAAGTGATGCGGGTTTATTGTTGATATGTAATTCAATAGATGAACTTGAAGAGAGAGTATCTACAATACTAAAAAAAGAAATAGATATTAAGGGAGTTGCTAAAAGTGCCGTGCAACAACATCAAGGTGTTGTTGCACGATTATTAGAGGTGGTCTCTGCAAAAATTAATCGATAAAGAAAAAACTATTCAGTCAGTTGATTTGCACGTGCTGCAATTTTTTCATCCATGAGTTCTTGGGGCGTTTTTACTTTTTCTACCTTAGCTTTATCATCTTCCGTAACGAGCTCTTCAAGTGCTAAACCTTCGAATAAGAAGTCATCATCATTCTTTTCTGAATTTTCTTCACCATCATTGGTAGGATGTACATCATTTTTTAATCCACTCTCGGCAAAGTTACTATCTTCAAGGTTGATACGTACTTGTAGGTTACTGGCAGAGTCAGCATTTTTAAGTGCTTCTTCTAAGGAAATAATGCCAGATTTGTATAGCCTATAGATATGGCTATCAAAAGTTTGCATCCCAAGCTCTTCTGATTTTTCCATTATTTCTTTGATAGCCATGATGTCACCTTTCATGATTAGGTCTTTAATCATTGGTGTCCCAATTAAGATTTCGATAGCCGCTACACGTTTACCATCAATCGTAGGGATTAAACGTTGTGAAATGAAAGCTTGAATATTGATAGAAATATCCATCAATAATTGATTATGACGTTCTTCAGGGAAGAAGTTAATTATACGATCAAGCGCTTGATTTGAATTATTTGCGTGTAATGTAGAAAGACAAAGATGTCCTGTTTCAGCAAAAGCTAGGGCGTGCTCCATTGTTTCTTCTGTGCGAATTTCGCCAATCAAAATCACATCAGGTGCTTGGCGTAATGTGTTTTCTAGGGCATCTTCATAACAGTCAGTATCTACACCTACTTCTCGTTGGTTGACTATAGATTTTTTATGAGGATGCACATATTCAATAGGGTCTTCAATAGTAACAATATGCCCAGTAGCATTTGAATTGCGATGATCAATTAAAGCAGCCAATGATGTAGATTTACCAGAGCCTGTACCACCAACAAATAGAACTAACCCCCTTTTTTTCATAATAATTTCTTTTAAAATGGGCGGTAAACCTAGGTCATCAGCATTTGGTATTTCAACTTTTATATTTCGAATAACCATCGCTACATGAGTACGCTGTTTAAAAATATTAATACGAAAGCGTCCAATGTTTGGCTCATCCAGTGCTAAGTTCATTTCAGGCTTATGATCAAACTGTTTCTGCTGTTCTTCATTCATTAATGATTTAGCGATTTGATCTAACTGTTCCGAAGTCATTCTATTACGACTTAATGGTTTTAGTTCTCCCTGAAATTTAGCGGAAGGAGGGGCATCAAATGTAAGGTAAAGGTCAGAACCATCATGTTGAACGAGAGCGCGAAGGTATTTTTTGAAATCCATGTTGCAGTGCCTGATTATTATAATTTTTGTACGTATTATTCTAGAATAGTCTGTTACAAGATTGAAGAAAATTCCGATTAACTGTAGGCTTGCAATTCAATTATTCAGTAGTTAAAAATATGTCAGCCGATAAAATTTATCTCAATGCCAATGATCTTTTGCTCGATTCTTACCGCCTTGGAATCAATATTCTAAATAGTGGGTTTAAACCCGACTACATTGTTGGTATATGGCGTGGTGGCACACCAGTTGGTATCGCGGTACAAGAAATACTGCATTATTTGGGAGTGGAATCTGATCACATCGCGATTCGTACATCATCGTATTACGGCATTGGCAAGCAAGATAAAACGGTGAAAGTGCATGGATTAGAATATATTTTAAACAATATAAACTATGATGATAATTTACTGTTGGTTGATGATGTTTTTGATTCTGGTCGCAGTGTTCAAGCGGTTATCAATACGCTTAAGAAAAAAGCAAGGCGTAATACTCCTGATGATATTCGTATTGCAGTACCATGGTTTAAGCCTAATAAAAATATGACAGAAATTGTGCCTGATTATTATCTCCATTCAACCGATGATTGGCTGGTGTTTCCGCATGAGTTAGATGGCTTGAATGAAAAAGAAATTTTCTCCAATAAACCAGGACTTGAAGAAATTATGCAAAGCTATAATAAGTAGGGCATGATTTACTTCGTTGAGAAGGCGGATGTGAATGGGTTGAGAAACTAAAAAAAATATTGAAATATCAGTTAATAAGTCGCTATAAAGACAGCGACATAAGTGAATTTACCATGTTGAAAACAATATGGTAAATTCACTAAAAAGCTAACGATAAGTCCTTATGATGCGACATACAGCTCGCTACACCTAATGCCTGTTCTTCGGTTAAGCGCTCTTGCAAACGTATACCAATGGTTTTAGATAGTGCTATCTCGTAGTTTTTAAGGTCAGGAAGTAGTTCAGACTTAGCACGCTTTCGCCATATCATCTCAGCTGAAAATTCCTTGTGTGCTTGTCGCATAAAGCCCATAGCCTTATCTTTTGCTTCATCATCTTTCGCTTTTTTGAGTAATCGTCTGGCTTTTGATAGTTTAGATTTTATTGCGTTCGCACCTTTTAGGCTGGCAAAAGCATTTTCTACTTTCTTAATTTTAGCGATCGCATTTTTGCTTTTACTACTAATATCAGCATTAACGATAACAGCATCTAACGCCTTTAAATCAGGGGAAAGTGCCGCCAACTTTTCGCCATCAGTGATGGTAAGTTGTAACTCTTGCAGTGTTTCTGTTGATGAGTCAACAGTACTGAAGTAGCGTCTACGGTCTTTAGTTAGCTGTTTATCCAAGGCTTTGTACTCTTTCTGCCTACTTTCCCATTCTTCTGGAATAGTATTCTCAAGAGCTGATTTTTCAGCCAATAGATCTTTTATATTTTGTTCAAGACTAGTAAATTCATCACTTTCGTTGGCAATTTGTTTCATCTCTTTTTCTATTTCTTTGATTTTTCTGGTGACATTTTTTATATCAGAATTCGTATAAAGCACCTGCTTTTGTAGCGTTTGATAGCCAACAATATAGTTATCAAGCTTAGTTTTCGAAGCTTTTACTTTTTCGACAAGTTTAAGGCCGTGGTTTGCCTCATCAATACTTTCTGTAAAACGTGTCTGCAGTTTTTTAGGCAAATAGCTAATATCAAAGCCTTTTGCTGTATCAATACTTGCTTTGATTTTTTCACCATCGCTTGCGTATTGCCCCATTGTGTAATCTTCGAGACAAATCTGTAGCTTAGGATTTAAAGGAGGCGGAGCTGTTTCAGAGAGTAAATGACTTCGATTGGGTAAATAATTCACAAGGCTCGGAAAGAAACCAACGATGGCTAAACCTAATAACTGTAGCGCAATAAAGGCAGACGCTCCCTTGTAAATATCCATCGTTTTAACAACTTTATCAGCAACACCGCGTAGATAGAAAAGTGCAAAGCCAAAGGGGGGGGTTAAAAATGATGTTTGAATATTCAAGCCAATCATTACGCCTAACCATACAGCTGTTACGTTAGCTTCTGGATTTGATAATAGGATGGGGGCCACAATAGGCACCACAACAACAGCAATTTCTATAAAATCGAGGAAGAAACCAAGCAAGAAAATAACCAGCATGACTACAATAAATTGTGTCCAAAATCCACCGGGAAGGGTAGTTAAAAAATGCTTCACAATCTCTTCACCACCAAAGCCACGGAAGGCGGATGTCAGCATTGCCGCACCGATAAGGATAATAAAAACCATTGAAGTGGTTTTAGCTGTTTCGACCATGACTTCTTTTAAGGTGTTATCAATTTTATAAACTCGTAATGCACTCCAAGCAACAGAAAATAATAAAAAACCGACAGCTATGGCTGTGAGTTTTATATGAATCAATTGTTCATCACTTTTAATATTTTTAATATTAAGATCGTAGTTACTCGTGAAATATGCAATAACAATTAATGCCAACAAAGCAATAATAGTGGGAATGTAAGCAGTGTTTTTTGCACCAGTATGAAGCCGATAACCCGCCATAATCATGGCACCAATCGCACCGATAGAGCCTGCCTGGTTAACCGTAGCAACACCCAAAAGGATAGAGCCGAGCACGACAAAAATAAGTGTTAAAGGTGGTACAAGCGACAGGAAAATGTTTAAAGCAAACTTGCGATCATATTCACCTTCGTAAGGCACAGGGGGCGCCATCTCGGGTTTGATCATGGCAACAATAAGAATATACAGCATGTATAAACCAACCAAAATCATCCCAGGGATTAATGCGCCCATAAACATATCGCCTGCACTAGCAGAAACCACATCAAAGTGTGACGGCATTGAAAATTCGCCCGTTGCTTCTTTGTAGAGTGCTTTTCGCATGGTGTTCGCTTGGTCAGCAGCGCTTGATAATTGATCAGCAAGAATGATTAAAACGATTGAGGGCGGAATGATTTGCCCTAAAGTTCCTGATGCGCAGATAGTCCCTGTTGCCAGTGATTTTGAATAATTATTTTTTAGCATGGCGGGCAACGAAATTAAACCCATAGCAATCACTGTGGCGCCAACAATACCTGTGGTTGCTGCGAGCAATGTACCTACAAAAACAACTGAAATACCCAAGCCACCCGGTAATGGGCCAAATAGCTGCGCCATCGCAATTAATAAATCTTCGGCTATTTTTGAGCGCTGTAACATAATGCCCATAAAGATAAACAACGGTATGGCGATGAGCGTGTCGCGCTCAACTATCCAGTATAAACTTCTAAAGTTCGTCACGCCTGCGCTTAGCCATTGCGAGGGGCCATCTTGTGCAAAATAAGCACTAGAATCGCCCGCAAAAATATAGCCAGAAGCCGCCGCTAAACCAACGGTAAGTATGGCTGAACCAGGTAAGGCAAAAGCAACGGGGAAACCAGAGATAAGCGCCCAAACCATTGAGCCGAATAATACTGCTAGGAAGAATAATTCCATTAGTGTTCTCCTCCTGCTGGCATTGGTGCATCTTTTTCATTAAACAGATAAGCACAACTGCTTAAAAATAAACTCACAAACTGAATTGCCATGCTTACGGCAAACACTATTAAGAACCCTGCCATTAAATATTTTACGTAAAGTCCGTAGCCACTCTGTGAAACTTCAAACGTGATAATTGGGCTAATCAAGCTACTTTGTTTTGTACCCATGCCGTAATGTAAAATTGTCCAACATAAAGGCAGGCCCAAAAGCATTGTGCCAATTGCATTTACCCAAGCTTTTTTGCGAGGTTTAAAGCGAGCATAAAGAACATCGACGCGTACGTGCCCGTTGTCGTATAGGGTATAAGCGCTGGCGAATAAGAATAGGGCAGCATACCAAAACCGTACTAAATCCCCCATATAGGCTTGCTCATACGAGAATATAAAACGGCTTAGTACAATAAAAAATTCTGCTAAAACGACTAAAAAAGCCAGCCATGTAAAACCAAGCGAACGACTAAACCACGCAATAACCAGTGAGATCGCAATTAAGGGGTAGTGCACATAAAGCCCACGTTTAGTAGCAAGCCCTAAGGTGTCATCGAGGCTCTCACCTACAAGCGGTAAGAGAAAATTCTCAACACGTAATAAGGAGATAATCGTGTCGGCTAAGCCTACTAAAAACACTGACCAAAAGGCAAACCGTATAATATAAAATACTAGCTTTCGGTATCTATCCGAATCATCAGTTAGTGTGGTATTGGGAGTTTTTGAAACATGAATAAATATAAATATAAAAACAGAAAAATAGCCCATTAACAAGGCGGTACTTTTTAATAAGCTAGGATTTTCTTGTGCTTCATTTGAACCTATTAATGTTTGTATAGATTGAGTAAGGTCAGGCCAATCTTGCCAATAAATTAAATAACGACTGACTAAATAAAGTAGAACTGTAGCAACGAGGATTTGCCCAATAATACGAATAAAGAATTTTGAACGAGATTGCTCGTTATGGAGAGGGTTAAGAACAGCTGGATTCATTTAGTGTAGAGCCTTTTATCAAATTGACGATAAAGAAGTTTTGCTAAATGAATTGTGACAATCTATTTAGCAAAAATCCTTTTTCTATCTCATGCAAAGGTTTTTTATAAAAAATTCTGCATAAAACACAAAGAAAACGGAGCACTAGGCTCCGTTTTCTTATCTCTCTATAGAAAAAACTCTATAGACCAAGAACGCGGTTACGTTGTTGAACATAAGCTTGATCAGAGATCTTAGCCCAGCTACCGATATTCGCGCGAGCCTCAACAAAGCTTTCGTGAATTTCTTTAGCTAGAGGGCTATGTTTCTTAACATCAGCAAAAACTTCATCTGCTGCTTCACCGAAGCTATCGTAAATATCATCACTAAATGCACGTAGCTTAACACCATGTTCTTTAACTAATGACTCAAGTGCTTCACCGTTTTTAGCGTTGTACTCTGACATCATTTTGTCATTTTCTTGAGCTGCTGCCGCTTTGATGATTGCTTGATTCTCTTCTGATAAGCCGTCCCACCACTTCTTGTTCATGCCTACAGCAAGCATTGCGCCTGGCTCATGCATGCCTGGGTAGTAGTAGTATTTAGCTGCTTCGTAGAATTTCATAATCTTGTCATTCCAAGGGCCAACCCACTCAGTTGCATCTAGTGCGCCTGATACTAAGTTTTCATAAATCTGACCACCAGGTAATGAAACAGGTGAAGCACCTAACTTAGCAAGAACGTCACCACCCAAACCTGGGATGCGCATTTTCAGGCCTTTAAAATCAGAAGCAGAGTTCATTTCTTTACGGAACCAACCCCCCATTTGAACACCTGTGTTGCCACACATAAGTGATTTAATACCAAAACTAGCTGTTAGCTTATCCCATAACTCTTGACCACCGCCAAAGTTAATCCAAGCATTCATCTCTGTTACAGTTAAACCAAATGGAACTGAAGTGAAGTATGCAAAACCTGGGTGTTTACCTTTCCAGTAATACTCTGCACCGTGGTACATCTGAGAGTTACCAGAAGCAACTTCATCGAATGAATCGAATGGCTTAACGCGCTCACCAGCTGCATAGTATTTAACTTCCATACGTCCGCCACTCATTTCAGTGATACTTTTAGCGAAACGCTGCGCGCCAGTTCCTAGGCCAGGGAAATCCTTAGGCCAAGTAGAAACCATATTAATTTTGATTACTTTGCCATGCTTTGCAGCCATAGCTGGGGCTGTTGCAACAGCTGCTGCTGCAGTTGCTGCGCCTACTACGGCACCTTTTAGAGCTTTACGTCTATCCATCTTATTCCATCCTCATTGAAATTATTGGGTTGTGATTTTTTATTTATTCACCCTAGGATAGTAGCTTATGGATTGGAGGTGTGCATCGGTAATAATACTTATTATTAGCTTATCCTTTTCGGTGAGAGCTAAGCCTAAGGATAAGCTGGTGTTTTTTGATACTTTTCTTATAAATGGGCTGTTTTAAATAACCCACCTCCCCCTGTTTTCGATGATTTGTAATTTAAATTATGTATAAATTATTGAAAACTGGGCAAGGCGTGAATTAAAAAAGATGCTGTTTAAGAGTTTAAGAGTTTAAGAGTTTAATAGTGAGTAGAAATAAAAGAGAAGAGTTATACGTATCCATGTTTCTTTGCGTAACGAATTAGTCCTGAGATTGAGTGTGATTCTATCTTCCGATAAATATTTCCACGGTGACATTCTACTGTTCGAACACTGATTGAATGCTTCTCCGCTATATTTTTATTATTTAAACCATTTAATAGTTCTACTAAAATTAACTGTTCACGTTTAGTTAAGTCACTAGCATCCTTTCTACTATTGGCTACCGCAGTAGCGCTGGAGCAAAAATGTTGTTTTCCTTTATGGATCGCGCGAACGGCTTCAATCATTTCAGCCGCTGGCTGATCTTTTAAAATATAACCTTTAGCACCAGAATCAATCGCATTCTGCATATATTCTTTATTATCGTGCATGGTTAAAATTAGCACTTTTATGTGTGGGTGTGATTGGGATAGTTTTCGGGTAGCTTCTAAACCGTTAATGATGGGCATACTTATATCTGCGATGATAATGTCGGGTGTTAAGGCTTCTGCTTGGTCTAATAGTTCTTGCCCATTATTAGCTACACCGATGACATTGATGTCTTCGACTTCTTCAAAACGTGTGCGGATACCATCTTGAACGAGTGGGTGATCATCAGCTAAAACGACAGTGATTGGAGTAAGTTCACTTGAAGGTTCTATCGTTGTGGATGGTGTCTGGATTGAATTCATAACGGTATGTTCACAATTACTGTGGTGCCTTTGTCGGGTGCAGAATTAACAGTAAGGAAGCCTTCTAATAATTCTGCTCTATCAATCATATTGCGCAGGCCTAGCCCACGGTCGGGATTCGTTTCATCAATGGTGGTTTTATCAAAGCCGATCCCGTCATTTTTAATGATTAAATTAGCATGATTTCTTTTTTTGTCAATTTTTAGAATAACATGACTTGCTGTTTGTGCGTGTTTTTCGATATTTGTCAGAGCTTCTTGTACGATTCTATAGAATGCCGTTTCAACTTCCTGTGGGAGACGTTGATTTTGGCAATTATTATCAAAGGTTATTTCAATATCATTACGCTCAGAAAAATCATTGCTTAGGCTTTCAAGTGCAGCGGTCAGGCCTAGGTCATCTAGCAGAGTAGGGCGAAGGTCGCGTGATATACGCCTCACTTCTTGTATACCAATGCTTAGAATTTCATCAGCATCAGTAATGACGGTACTTACATCTTCATTGGGGAATCTCTTTTTTAGTTTAGTTTTTGCACTATCTAATTTGTATCTTACTGATACAAGTAGTTGGTTAATTCCATCGTGCAATTCCCTGGAGACTCGTTTACGCTCATCTTCTTGAAAATTAACAGTTTTATGGGTGAGGTTGCGCATTTTTTGGGTGGCAAGTTTACTTTCGGAAAGATTAACTAAAAATCCGATTAAGGCGATTACTAAAGTGGCAGTTATGGCAATCATTGATGTAACTAACAGTGTGTTAGTCGTAGATAATTTGGCTTTGGCTTTCATTGCTATGACACCTTTTTCTATATCATCAATATAAATGCCTGTGCCAACCATCCAGCCCCATTTATCTAAACCAATCGAATAGCTGAGTTTCTCTACAGACTTTCCACCTGAAGGTTTGTCCCATAGATAGCGTGTATAGCCTCCCCCACTTTTGGCTTTGGTGATAAGCTCTTGTATTAAATATTTACCATTGTCATCTTGAAAGTTGAGTAGGTTTTTTCCTTCAAGTTCTGGTTTGCGTGGATGAGCAATATTAATGCCATTGTAATCGTAAACGAAGAAGTAACCATCTTTACCAAATTCCATATTTTTAAGTGTGTCGTAGACTTCTTGTTTAGCGTGTTTTTTTGCAATATGTTCACTTTCGTAAATGCTTTTAATGGCGCTATAGGCAAGACCCATATAGTTTTTTAGTTCTTCTTTTTTTGCGGCTATAAGTTGATTTTCAAATGATAAGACCTGTGTGTTAGCAAGTTTTTTTGTTTGCTGAGTTGAGGCCATAGCGATGGCAGTAATAGCTACAATTAAGGGGATAAGCGTGAGTAACGCTATTTTTATTTTGTAAGGGAGGGCAGAGAGCATGGCGTTTATTCTCTACTAAATATCAACAGAGAGGAATATTTTTTATTTTGAAATAATCGAAGACTAGAAATATTTTGGCATTCTGGAGGGGGAATAAATTTTATAAGTGAGTATTATTTGGTCTGTAGAAATGGATACCGACATTCGCCGATACCCATGATTTCTTAATTGGCTTTTTACACTACACTGCCATCGTCTTCACGACCATCATCTTCCTTTTCAGGTGGTAATAATGCTTCACGAGTTATACCCATCATTAATAATGAACTACTTGCAACATAAATAGATGAGTATGTACCGACAATTACACCAATGATCATAGCGAGAGAAAAACCGTGGATAATTTTCCCTCCAAAGAAAAATAGAGCAGCTAATACTAAAAGTGTTGTTAGCGAGGTAACGATGGTACGAGATAAGGTTTGGTTGATTGAAGTATTGATAGATTCTTCAGCATTTGTTTTACGAAGCTTTAAGAAGTTTTCACGCACGCGATCAAATACCACGATGGTGTCATTAAGTGAGTAACCAATAATTGCGAGTATGGCGGCAAGTATGGTTAAGTCGAATTCCATTCGGGTGATGGAGAAAATACCAACGGTGATAACCACATCGTGTACTAAAGCGATAATTGCACCTACTGAGAAGCGAAATTCAAAACGCAAAGTAACGTAAATTAGTATCCCGGCAAGCGCTAGTAGCATTGCTGTTCCGCCATCATCACGTAATTCATCACCAATTTGAGGGCCTACAAATTCAACTCGGCGCATTTCTACAGCTGCATTACTTTCTTTTAAGATGGATAAAACACCGTCACCTACGGTAGAGCGATCAACACCTTCATGAGGTGCAATGCGTATCAAAACATCTTTAGCCGTACCAAAGTGCTGAACAGAGGCATCATATTTAGCAGTGGCTAAAGCTTTACGAATGTCATCAACATTTGCAGATTCTGGATAGCCTACTTCGATGACTGTTCCGCCTGTGAAGTCGACACCTAAGTTAAGCCCGTTTACAAATAGTGAGCCAATAGAGGCGATCATCATCAATAATGACAAAACCATAGCGGGTTTACGCATACCAACGAAGTTTATGTTTCTTTGTGTTTTAGTATTCATTTTTTATCTCTGTTTTTATCTCTATTCTGCGTAGATAGGTCAACTATATAGCAAGCTTTTTAAGGTCTTTCTTGCCGCCATATATCAAATTGATCACTGCGCGCGTACCCATAATTGCAGTAAACATTGAAGATATAATACCGATAGCAAGTGTGATGGCGAAGCCTTTGATTGGGCCTGTTCCCATTCCGTATAATACGATTGCTGCAATCAACGTAGTGATATTTGCATCAGCAATGGTTGAGAAAGCTTTTTCATAACCTGAATGAATTGCCGCTTGTGGTGTTAGCCCGTTACGCAGTTCTTCTTTTATCCGTTCGTATATCAGCACGTTTGCATCCACCGCCATACCTACGGTTAGTACGATGCCTGCAATACCTGGTAAAGTCAGTGTGGCTTGTAGCATGGATAAAATTGCTATGATTAAAACGAGGTTAAGTGTTAGTGCGAGGTTCGCCACTAAGCCAAAGACACGGTAGTAAAAGGCCATAAATATTAGTACTAGTACAAAACCAATAATGACTGATTTAAAGCCTGCAGAAATATTATCAGCACCCAAGCTTGGGCCTACAGTACGCTCTTCGACAATGTAAACAGGAGCTGCCAATGCACCTGCACGTAGCAAGAGGGCAAGAGTGTGTGACTCTTGAGGGGAGTCTAAGCCTGTAATTTGGAAGCGTTTGCTAAGCTGATCTTGAATACGGGCAACATTGATAACCTCTTTGGTTACTTTGGTTACTTTTTTAATGGTGCCATCGTCTTGCTTAGTAATATCTGTTTTGTGTTCAATAAATACAACGCCCATCAACTTTTGAACATTTGCACCTGTTGCTTTTGCAAACAGCTTAGAACCCTTGCTATCGAGTACTATATTGACCGATGGTTGTTGGTTTTGATCAAAGCCTGCACTGGCATTTGTAATATATTCTCCTGTGAGCATAACGCGTCGCTTGAGAAGAACAGGATTGCCATTACGTTCTTTAAGTAAAATATCGCCTGATGGTATGCGTCCACTAGATTGTGCAGCGTAAGCATCACGGCCCTCATCTACTAAACGAAATTCTAACGTTGCTGTTGTTCCTAATATTTTTTTGGCGATAGTAGGGTCTTGCATACCCGGTAGTTGCACAACAATGCGATCTAAGCCTTGTTGTTGAACTACCGGCTCAGCTACACCGAGAGAATCGACACGTTTTCTTAATGTTGTGATGTTTTGTTGTAGCGCAAAACGCTTAGTGTTGTTGATATTAGTTTGTGTCAGTACGGCTTTTAGTGCTGCGCCTTTGGTAGTAGCTGAGTCGCTAAAATCAATCTCATTACGATATTGGTTTTTTAGTTCAGCTTTAGCTTTGTCGCGTAACTCCTCAGATTTAAATTTAATAATTAAATGGTCTGCAACACGTTTTACACCTAAGTAGTTAATTTTCTTTTCTCTAAGAAGTGTCCTAAACTCCTCGCCATTACGAGAGAGTGATTTTTCAATCGCTGATTTCATATCCACTTCCATTAAAAAGTGAACACCACCGCGTAGGTCTAATCCTAAATTCATCGGGTTTAATGCACGTAGCCATGTGGGGGTTGCAGGTGCAAGGTTTAGAGCGGTATTAAAATCTTTACCAAGTGCTTTATTAATGGCTTCTTGTGCCGCTAATTGATTATCAGGAGTATCAAACCTTAGTAAAACTTTATTCTCTCCGATTGTTTCAATGCTTTCGGTGGATAAACCTTTGCTGGTGAGTGTCGTTTTAATATTCTCTAACACTTTATTATCCAGCGGTACTATTGGTGATGCGGCACTGATTTGAATGGCTGGTTGAGCAGGGTAAAGATTAGGGAGTGCGAATATTATAGCAAGCACCGTCACAGCGATGATGAGTAGATATTTCCACAGTGAATAACGATTCATTTTTTTATTAACCCGTTGTTATATGTATAGCTTTAGAAATTGAAAATATTGAATACAAAAACGTCTGATGAAATTCAGACGTTTTTGTATATTATTTATGCGCCTTTCATTGTTCCTTTAGGCATAACGCTTGCGATGGCGTGGCGTTGAATTTTCATCGTGCCAGTATCTGATACTTTTAGCTCAATGAAGTTATCACCTAGTTTGGTGATTTTACCTAAAATACCACCGTTAGTTACAACCTCATCACCTTTTGATAAAGCATCGAGTAATGATGCGTGTTCTTTGGCTTTTTTAGATTGAGGACGAATAATCATGAAATACATGATGCCGAAAAATAGGGCAACCATAAATACTAATTGTAAGCCACCACCTTGAGGTGCTTCGCCTGCTGCCATTGCGTTTGAGATGAAAAAATCCATGTTTTACTCCAATTAAATTTAAGCTGTTAGGGGATATAAGACCCCTAAATATTTTGTGCTGAATTATGTGCGCGTTATTATGCCACGTCCCACGGAAAGTTAATAACTTTCTGTATTGAATCTACGTCTGCCATCAGCATTAAGACTCGATCTAAACCAATCGCTACACCTGCTGATTCTGGAATGCCCCTTTTTGCCGCCTCAAGAAAGTGTTTATCTTGAGTTACTTGTGCTAATCCTATCTGTTTACGCTGTGTATTTTCATTTTGCAAGATGGAGCAGTTGCGCTGATAATTTGTTTCTTCTTGATAACCATTGCCTAATTCACTTTGCCCAAGATAGACCTCAAACCGCATGGCAACTTGGGTATTATCATCACGTTTATTGATCTTTGCTAATGCAGATTGTGAGGCAGGATAATCATAAACAAACGTTAAACCGTCTTTATCAAAATCTGGCTCTATACAATGTGTGAGCAAGGCATCCAACATAGCCTGATGATCGAGGTCTGCTGTATTTAAACTTGGTATGAATGTATTAATCAGTTTTTGTAGCTTTTGTAACGCTTCTTGATTAGCGATATGGGGATTGAGTTCAAACTTTTCAAGAAAGAGTTGCTCGTAAGAGATCATTTTATTATTTTGTGATAGCGATGGGAGCAGGGGGGCAAGTAAAAAGTGCAATAGTTCACTCACTTCGAGCATAAGCTCTTTAGTGCTAAAACCTATGCGATACCATTCGAGTAAGGTGAATTCTGGGTTATGATTTTTTCCTGATTCTTCTTTGCGCCAGACTTTACATAGTTGATAGATGTCGCCACTACCTGCTGCGAGCAAACGTTTCATGGGATATTCAGGGGAAGTGTGTAAATACCTGTCTAAGGCTATTCCTAAAGATAAACTAGGGGTCTGAAAAGACTGGATAAAGGGGTCAGTATTGCCCGCTTGTGATAGCGCAGGGGTTTCGACTTCTAAAACATTACGTTGATAAAAGAATTCTCTAATATCACGATTCATTTTTGCGCGTAATAGGCGTGTTTCTTGGTTTGAGGTCGGTTTCCAGCTCATTTTTATCAAAAATAGGGCTAAATAATAGACCACCCCCCCTCTTTTTCGACGATTTGTAGTCGAAAACACATACAAATAGTCGAAAAAGAGGGGGGGTGGTTAGTAAAAAAGGGCATTTTAGAGTAAGACTTAACTATTATCTTCTTATGTTGCTAAAACCTTTAAGAATCTTTAACACGTGAGATATATTCACCTGTGCGGGTATCAATCTTTACCATTTCACCTTCTTCTACAAATAAAGGGACTTTAATTTGTGCGCCAGTTTCAACAATAGCGGGTTTTGTTGCGCCTTGCGCTGTATTGCCTGCAACACCAGGGTCGCACTCAGTAATCTGTAGCTCTACAAAGTTAGGAGGGGAAATTGTTAATGGTGCACCATTCCAAAGTGTAACGATGTAGGTTTCTTGAGCTTTTAACCAGTGTTTAACATCTTCAACTGCTGCTTCACCCGCACCGTGCTGTTCAAAAGTTGTTGGCTCCATAAAGTGCCAGAACTCTCCATCTTCATAGAGGTATTCCATATCTACTTCCATGACATCAGCCGCTTCTACTTTTTCACCTGACTTCCATGTTTTGTCAATGGTGCGACCTGTTTTAAGATTGCGAATCTTTACGCGGTTAAAGGCTTGACCTTTGCCAGGTTTGACTAATTCATTATCTACAATTGTATAGGGGTCGCCGTCCATTATAAATTTCAAACCGTTTTTGAATTCGCTGGTATTATAGGTTGCCATTTTGAGGGTCTTCTCCACAGATAATTAGGATTGAATGATAACTGCTAATGCACTAAAAGTTAAAGGGGTATCTCAAGTTACCTTTAAAGATGTTGATAATGCTCCTTGGCAAAGCGCACTTGCATCTGCGATAAGGGATCCATTGGTATTGCTTAAATTGCTAGAACTGGATGTGACTAAATATCATAAGCACTTATATCATCCTGATAGATTTAAATTACTGGTGCCAATATCTTATGTTTCTAGGATGACTAAAGGCGATTGGAATGACCCTCTACTCAAACAAGTTTTGCCTATTCAAAATGAAACGCAATCTGTCGCGGGTTTTATTGCTGACCCTGTAGGTGATTTAGATTCGGTAATTTCTTCGGGAGTGTTACAAAAATATCAAGGCAGGGTGCTGTTAATTACAACGGGTGCTTGTGCGGTACATTGCCGATATTGTTTTAGGAGGCATTTCCCCTATGCTGATTCGATGCCAGATAAAGATAAATGGCAGAAGACACTCGCCAGTATTTGTAATGATGAAAGCATTCATGAGGTAATTTTGAGCGGAGGTGATCCTTTGATGATTCCTGATAAACGTCTCAAAATGATGTGTCATGATTTAGCTGATATTCCTCATGTGAAGACATTACGGTTTCACACACGTATTCCCATTTTTTTACCTGAACGCATTAATAATGAGTTATTAAAATGGCTAGCTGGTTTAGACATTAATAAAGTTATGGTCATACACGCTAATCATGCTCAAGAGTTGGATTCAAGCGTTGGCGATATATTAAATAAACTACGTGAAGCGGGTGTGATGTTGCTTAATCAGTCGGTATTGTTAAAAGGTATAAATGATAGTGTTGAGGCATTATCGGCTTTGAGTCATCGTTTGTTTGATTTTCAAGTTCTACCTTATTACTTGCATCAATTGGATAAAGTCGATGGTGGCGCGCATTTTGAAGTAGATCGTAAGAGGTCGATAACGCTCATAAATGATTTGAAAATGAGCTTGCCGGGTTATTTAGTGCCTCGCTTAGTTGAAGAAGTTTCGGGCGAACGGTCTAAGAGTGCTCTCGAATAATTGATTCGAAAATGTTAGAATACAGCGATATAACGATAAAAATAATTCAGCACTACTATCATATAGTCGTAACGAGTAACGACATTAGAAACAAATAGAATATAAAAAATAAAAAGAAGGGTTTACTATGAGTCAGATTATGTCTTCCAATAAAAAGGATAAAAAGCCACAGAGCATTCACGAGTTTGACTTGAGTAGTGTTTCAAAAACAAGAGTATGGGTTTCTAAGTTACCTTTGACAGATATGGGGGAAACTACACGACAACTATTCATGGGGTTGACGCACCTGAACCAATCTTCTATAGCGCCACAAACAAGAATTGATATTACCGATATCGTTTTACCTTACGTTAAAATGGTGCTTGAGAATTTAGATAGACATTTTTTAAGTCGATCTTTCCCTCTTCCTGAAAGAAGCCAGAAGGTTTTTGATTTAAAAAAATCACTGCAGATGGAGGCAGCGGGTTCATATCAATTAGCAGCGCTTGAAATGCTAGCAAAAAGTATGGTTTCAAAAAAGAAATTATTATTGGCTATTGGCCGTGCTGTTAGTTATATGAGCCAAGTATTGATAAATACTTATGAAGTGTATGCGAAACATGACAAAGCGATTTGGCATGATATACACCATTTATTTTTGTTAGCCTGTGAAAATAAAGTAGAGAAAAAAATCATACCTAACAAAGATGATACTCAAGATGATCAAATGAGTATTGAAGATCATTATAAACTTGTTAATCTTATTGCATTGTCTGCACCTAATACATTACGCCAAGGAGAAGTTACTAAGGTTTCTAGCTTCTTTAAACAATGCATTGGAGATATTTCTGTTTTAGATAATACTTCTCAAGTAAAAGCAAAATATGCTCATGTAGCTTTGTTAAATAGTGATGAGCCAGCTTCTTTGATGCCTGTTAGTGATCTAGTAAATTCACCGACCAGCCGTATTTTTGATCTTTCAGTCATTATTAGCCATTTGGATGAGTTTGTAAGTTTAAGTGAAAATTCTGATTTAGGCACACATGAGAAGTGGTCAATGCTAACGCATAGTTTGGCAAAGCGTTTAGTTTATGCATTGACGACTATTCGCAATCGACGTTACAAGCGTTTTTCACGCGAAGAAAAACTGACTTTGGCCATTCGGATGCCTGATGTGCTTGAAATGATACGCGATATTGAAATTGATTCTTTTGCTGCAGAAGTCAACGCAGATGTAGAAGACGATAATATTTATGAAGCACTTGCAAATGCTGATACCGTAGAGAGTCCTTGGTCTGATATTGATCTTGACTCTCTCGCGGATGGTTATGATATCCAGTTGCAGAGCTGGCAAGCAGAAAATAGTAGCTCAGGCGGTTATGGTATACGACAGATAAAGAGCGAATCTAGTACGGCCCGTGTGGGGGAGTTAGTCGCTGTTAAAGACCCTAAGGATATTGAAGATTTATGGCAGATTGCTGTTATTCGTTGGATGGATTCTATCCGTGGTATTGGCCTAAAAATGGGGTTAGAAATATTATCCCTACACGGAATGTCAGTAACAGTTGATGAAATTAGTAACCGCGAGATAACACAGAAATTACCTCTTGAGGGTATTTTACTCCCGACGATAGATGGTGCGAGAAAAGAAGCTAATCTTATATTTCCTGGATTTATTTTTCATGCTGGTGATGAACTAGTCTTAACGATGGGGGCTCGCCAACAGCATTTATTGATAACTAATGTGGATGATACGGTTGGAAGTTTTTCCTACTGTAGTTTCGAAAATACAGAAAAAGAGGAAGTCGTTGATGGATCACTAGAGTCCTTTGATGGCGTTTGGGAGTTTCTATAAAGCTTAGGAGGTGCTTTTGCTTCCACCTGTCCTGAATATTTTTGCAGTAGTCGGGTAAGGCTACTCCTTAAATCTAGCACTAACGTATCTTCCCAGTATGGGAAAAAAGGATTTACAGTGTTTATTTATTGGGGAACGTTCAAAGGTCTATCATGACTTGTTGGGCATGCTCCAAGAGCTTGACTTGAATTTTCAGGTTAAGCTTGTGGGTGCCGATAAAAAACGTATTTCACGAGCACTTAAAAAAATAAGAACTTCGAGCCTTATTTTCATTTCTGATAAAACTCCTTTTTCTGTAGAAGTATTATCTGATTTAGTCTGGCAATACGCCTCTGATGCGATTGTTGTCATAGTGACTGAAAAAACAACGAGCACATCACTAAAAAAACCTTTTGGTAATACACAATTCTCAAAACTACACTTTAGTAAAGAAAGTGCAGCAAGCCGATTGCATCTTCTTTATTTAATTGAAGTAATTCAGATTAAATGGGCGCTTCGTCGTTGTAAACGCTTGTTGGGTGTTTCTGAAAAACGTTGTCAATGGCTTGTGGATTCAAGCAATGAATCCATTGCTTTTATATCAAGCGAGTTACATTTTTATGCTAATACAGCTTATCTAGGCCTATTTGATATTGATTCAATCCATTCATTACCTTCTATCTCAGTAAAAGATCTTATTGTTGATGATGAACATGATATTTTTGATGAATTCATTAAGAAACAAAATGTTAGGCAAACAATGAATCGCTCATTAGTTCTGTCTTTAAGAAAAACAAATGGGAAAACATTTAGAGCAAATATCCATGCTATTCCATCAGTCTTCAAAGGACGTAAATGTTTACAACTTTGGGTGCATCCTTTAAATAAATTTGATTTTAATCAAATGGAAAATACTCAGAAAGTAGAGAGCAAAAATTTACAAATTGATAGTAAAGAAGTGAATACAGATAAAGTAATAGAAAAACGAAAAGTGACACCTAATTCTATTTTGATGGGGATAGTCAAAAGGAAAGAAGCAACTATTTCGGCCCAGCAACTGGTGGAAATGAAACTTAATGAAAGTAGACATAAAAATAAAATTTCCAGTCATATGCTTTCATTAAAAGTGCCTATTGCTCAGCGTGTTGGAATAGATAATCTGTTATTTTCATCTAGTGCTATAAACCAACAAGAAAAGCGCCAGATATTTTGGGATAAAGTAAAACTCACAAGATTGTTACAAATCTTAATTAAGAAAAAAAGCTTAAATGTGGATTTGTTTCTTCGTGTTAGTGAAGCATCCGTCCTTGATAAGTCTTTTGCAGAATGGTTTCTACCTAGCTTAAAGCGAATAGATAATAAAACTCCACACTTAACATTTTTATTGCCTTCTGAGGTTAGTAAAAGTGATGTAAAATCTTATATGAGATTTATAAAAGCACTTAGGGCATCCCGTTGTCAGATTGGGTTGGATGGTTTCTCTGCGTCAAAAAGATCTTTGCGTTTATTGAAAAACATTAAGCCCAAATATGTTCGGCTTTCTTTGTCATGGGTTAAACAAATTGAAGGGAATACTACTCGTGAGTTGGCATTAGCAAGCTTCATTCGACAGTTAGAATCAAAAGAGATAAAGGTAATAGCCCCTTGTGGCTTTAGTTCTGATATGAGAAAACTATTTGCTCTGTCAGGAGCATCCTTTTGTCAGGAAAGAACACGAAAAACTGCTTAATAATTGTACAATCTGTTCATAGATAGGAGTTATTTATAAATGACTCTGATAATAAAAATTAAATAGAAGTTTAAACAATGACCAAAAGTGCTCCCAAATTCTCATCTTTAGAAAAAAAATCTTTGACTTTACATCTAATAGACTCACTTGAAGCTTTTCAATCCTTACAAATGGACTGGGATGCACTATATGATAAGTGTGAAAGAAATAGCATTTTTAGTAGCTGGGATTGGGCATTTACATGGTGGGAAGTATTTAAAGATCATTTTGAGAGAGAGTTATTTATTCTTGGTTTATACCAAGATAAAAAGCTAGTTGGTATTGCGCCTTTTCAAATATGTAAATCCTCATTAGCAAAGTCCTTAGTTCAAGGAAAAACTTTGCAATTTATTGGAAATGGCGAGTCTTTTGATGACTCTATTATTAGTGAATTTCAAGATTTTATAGTATTGCCAGAGTTTGAATCGGAAATGATTCAGAGAGTTTCAAAGTACCTTATAGAACATTCTAATAAATGGAATTTTGCGGATTTTGAATTTCTTTTACAAGACGCATTAATTCTTCAGTGCTTTAATAATTCTTCAAGCAATTCAAAAAGTGTTGACCGCTATGAAATGGAATATGGTGTGCGATTTTCTATTCCTAAAATGGAGAGTTTTGAGCAGTACCATGAACAAATGGGTAAACGTTGGAAGAAGATGTATACCAAGAAAAACAGTAAACTTTTACGTGCTGGGGAAGTTAGAACAGAATCAACTCAAACATTAGACGCAATTAAACCCGCATTAGCACAATTAGCAGATATGAATTGCAGTCGATGGAAGGAAAGGACGGGTAATTGTATTTTTGACTCTTCTCGCTTTGTCGATTTTCACCAAAAAATTATGGTTCGCCTTATCCCAAAGAATAGAGCCGCAATTAAAACACTCTATTTAGAAGATGAGGCCTTAGCCTCGTATTATATATTTACAGATAAAGATCAAATTCATTATTATCAAAGTGGGTTCAATGCAAAATATGGTAATCGCTATTCGCCACTATTTTTATTAGTTTGCAATGAGATTGGTGAGTCCATAAAAAATAATAAAATGTTTGACTTCATGTTTGCTGATGATGCTAACTCCTATAAAAAAGATCAGTATTCATGTCAACACGAACCTATGTATAGGCTTCGTTGGTCAACACAGAAATATCGATTACCCCTATGGCATTCTGCTAAATATGCTCAAAATACAGTAATGGGTTTAAAAGATAAATTAGTGGAAAAAATGAATGATAAGCGAGGTAGATAGAATGCATGTCGTACATGTAATAGAGCCGATGGAGCATGGCGTATTTATTTGGGTTGTAGATATGGCAAATCGTTTAGTTCGTGATGGGTACCGAGTGACGGTATTGCATTCTATTCGTGAACATACGCCAGAAAATTGGCGAGAGATGTTTGACTCTAAAGTAGAGTTGATCCATGTGCAAATGAGCCGTTCGATTGACCCTATTGTTGATAGCAAAGCTTTGATTGGTTTAGTTAAAAATATTAAACAGCTAAACCCAGATATTATTCACACACATTCTTCAAAAGGTGGTTTCTTAGCAAGGGTTGCTGGTTTTATACTTCGTAAAAATAATCATTTGTTATACACCTCTCACGCAATTCATTATCCGTTGATTAAACAACCCATTAAACGAAAAATTTATAAGTACCTTGAACATATTGGTTACTGGTTAGGTGGAACAATTGTCGCCTGTGGAAAAGAAGAGTTTGGAATTATTTCTGATGAAATAACTTATGGAAATCATAAAAGGCTAATCAGAATTAGCAATGGTATTGATACATCACAACTTACCTCAAAAGACTATTCTGTAAAAAACAAAAAAGTAAAAATTGGTGTGGGTGGACGGATATCCATGCAAAAAGCCCCTTGGGTATTTGCAGCGATTGCAAAAGAAGTAAATGCTAAACGTAACGATGTAGAATTTATTTGGATTGGTGGTGGGGAAAAAAATGATGTTAAAATGCTGGAATCAGCCGGCGTAAAAGTCACCGGAATGTTAGATAGGAGTGAGGTTTTAGAGATCCTTCCGACACTTGATATTTTCTTCCAGACCTCAGCTTATGAAGGATTATCTTTAGCATTATTAGAAGCACAAGCATCTGGAATCCCAGCAGTGGTAACAAAAATACCTGGTAATGATGAGGTGGTTCAACACGGTGAAACAGGTTTTGTTGGTGAAACTGAAGATATATTAATGATGCACCTTGAGGATTTGATAGACTCTGAAGAAAAGCGTGTTGAAATGGGAAAATATGCAAAACAGCATACAGAAGAGCATTTTTCATTATCAGTGATGGCTGATCAATATAAGGTTAAATATCAAGAAATGGCGCGCAATACTAACAAAATGCAAGAGGCCTAGCGCTACTAATCCAATAATAAGCATCACTTATCTCAATATTCGTGATTATTCAGGACGTTTTTGATAGCATTTTAGCTATGAAAATAGTCAAACTCATTATGGACTTCTTGTTTACGGTAGTACTTTCTATATTTTTAGTCTTTATTCTTATGAATATTGTCTACAGTAAGCGTGAAGAGCTAAAATTGAAATTTATTAGTAGAATATCTGATTTACAGTTTTTATTACGTGAGTTATACCAGCAAGGTAGCTCTAAAGCGCTTGAATATAGGTTAATTTATAAAAAGGATAAATTAAGGAAGCTCTGAATAAACTCGCAGAATTCAACTAGGTTATTCAGAGCTTCCTTAAGTTAATAATAAAGGAGACTGTAACTAATTCTGTGTAACTGCCCGTTTTAAACATAGTCTTTTAGTCGGTCTTCAAACTCGATAATAAACCTATTCAATGCTGGTTTCCAATTTCTAATTGGCATTGTCCATTTCTTTGA